>AMGN01000091.1 GCA_000309865.1 Methanobacterium sp. Maddingley MBC34
AGAAAACAAGCGATTTTACTAGTAACGACAATTGTTTTCGCACTGCTTCTGTGTGGAGCAGTATCAGCAGAAGATTCACAGGGGGTAGGGGGTATTGGTAATGATACTTAAAATTCAAGTTCCAATAGCAGTGAAACAGTAATTGACCCCGAGATAACACTGAATATAACCCTGGAACATCCTGAGGCACTGGCGGATAATAAGTTACCATCTGTTAATGTAACTGACAGTAACGGGAACGTGGTTAATGGTGTAACCGTAACCAGTCTGGGTAATAACCTTTACCGGGTTAACTTCGCCAGCAGTCTGACCAGTTTCATCCTGAACATAAGTGCCCTGGGACATGTACCTCAGACCGTGAATGTACAGGTATTTGCCAGAGATTCCACAGATCCTACTCTTTATGGCCAGGCAAATGTAACTCTAAGAGCTTACAATCTCTTAATATTAAGTGGATCACCCAATGTTTCCCCCACGTTTGTTAACTCCAACGAGGCATTAAGGGGAGAAGGTTACTACTTCAACCTGAACCATTTCACCCACACAGAAATCAAGTTATCACTGGATTAATTATTGTCAGTGAATGTGTGATATGTATTACAATTATTGCTGAAACAGTCTAAAAAGTATTAAATTAATCCAATGTATTACTATATAATCTGATATGGCCCGAAAAGTAATAATACTTAATAGATCGAAAATATTATAAGCTATTTAACTAAATTCTTATTGTGGTTAAATGAGGATGTGTGATTAAAATGATGGATTTACTCTGGCAACTGGGAATACTCTCAGTGGTAATGGTTTTTGGAATAAAAATTGGATTGGCAATGGGGTTTGCCGGTCTTTCAAAGAAAGTAACAGCAGCTATAATTTTGGGCTATGGTGGGGGCATATTGTTACTCACTTACATTGCTGGTAATTTTATTGACCAGGTACAAAGGTTTGTCTATGCTTACAGTTCTGTTTTAGGTATTGCAATGGCGGCTCTCATTCTTTATGCAGGATTTCATACTCTCAAAGAATGGAAAATACACAAAAAGGATAGTATCACCGCCACCTGCATGGCTATGATTGCACCATGCCCCTGTTGTTTTGGAGCAGCGGTTGCAGCAATTATCATTGCCGCACCAATGATCGGTGCTTCTGCATTTGCTGTGGGGGAATACGCTGCGATATTTTTAATGATAACCATGACTGTTTGTTACCTCATCTCAGGATTATTAGGCAAAGCATTAAACAAGCCCTATCCTGTTCTTTTGGGTAACTTCATGTTGTTTGCAGGGTTCTACTTTTTAACATCTGCTATAGTCATTCCCAACATCAGCACAGTTTTAACCCAGCAAATGAGCCCAGTTGAAATCCCGGACATATGGACATTTGTTTATGCATTGATTACCATCATTGTCCTTGCAGTGGCTGGTTATTACATATCCCGCAAACGAAGTCCTTTCCTGGATCAATCATCAACAACCAATCAAAAATAGTAATAATGGTAAATTTAGGGAAAAGAGTAAAAAATACGCAAAAATTTCAAATTTTAGGTGATTTATAATGGTAGCGATTCCAGGCAGTGAAATGTTAAGCTCAGCTCTGCACGTTATATCCCAAAGCCTTCTTATACCGGTTATTGTAGGGCTTCTAGCCTTCATGCTATATGCAATTATAAGCTTTGGTGGTTTAATATCGGAGTATACTAACCGTATACGAATAAGTACGGATGAAATAGAAAAAATTATCAGTGATTTTACCAATAATGGCACATCCGAAGGAATTAAAGAAGTAATGGATAAAAGTAGTGTTCCCAACAATTATAAAGCCATCATCATCAAGATTGCATCCCACCCTGAACTGGGCAGCAAATCCCGGGAAGCACTGGCTAGAAAACTCATTGAAAAGGAAGAGGCCATGGCTGCCAAGAGTCTGGAAAAAACAGACATTGTAACCCGTTTAGGACCTACTCTGGGTTTGATGGGAACATTGATCCCTATGGGTCCAGGTCTGGCAGCACTGGGTTCTGGAGATGTTAACACTCTGGCCAATGCAATTATCATAGCCTTTGACACTACTGTTGTGGGATTGGCAGCAGGGGCTATAGCTTATGTCATATCCAAGGTCAGAAGAAGATGGTACGAGGAATACCTCTCCAATCTGGATGCTCTATGTGAAGCTGCACTTGAGGTGATGAATCATGGTAAGGCGCAGACACCGTCGTATGCTAGATGATAGTCAGGGAGAAGACCCATCAGCAGGATCAGCCAACTTAGTGGACGCCATGCTGGTACTGGCAGTGGGGTTCCTGATATTCCTGGTAATGTCATGGAACATGCAAAACGTAGTTTTTGCCAACATGACTCAGGATGAACGTCAACAGACCATGGAAGCCATGAAACAGGTGGCTGAAATCAATCAGGGCAGTGAACTCAATGACACACCTCAAACAGAGTCAGGTTCCGGACAGGGATATGCTAAGAAAGGAACGGTTTACCAGGATCCCAATACAGGAAAATTGATTATGGTGCAGGGTTGACCTATGGCGGCATTACGCCGCCAAATGGATCATTCCCCATTATTTCGCATTTTTTTTATATTATTGTTGTTTTTATCATGTAAATCTTGAATTCTAAAGCAGAGGATAGTACTTTTTAATCTCATAATCAGTTACCTGGCGGTTGAATTCAGCATATTCCATCTTCTTCAAGGTTATAAAGCGTTTAAATGAGTGAGGACCCAGGGTTTCCCTCATTAGTTCGGATTTTTCAGTATAACCTATTGCTTCTTGCAAGCTGGAAGGCAAAGTCTCTATTCCTTTCCTAACTCTCTGTTCTTCATTTAAATCGTACAAATTCAACTCCATTGGTTCTGGCAGATTGCATTTTTCTTCGATTCCACTTAATCCTGCCATGAGCGTAACTGCCAGCTGGAGATATGGATTCCCTGAAGGGTCAGGGCAGCGAATTTCAATACGGGTAGCTTCTTCCCTGCCTGGTTGGTATTGGGGAACTCTCACCAGTGCAGAACGATTACTGCGTGACCATGCAATGTAGACTGGGGCTTCAAAACCCGGTACCAGCCGTTTGTATGAATTGACCCAGGGGTTGAGAATAGAAGTTATTTCCTTAGAATATTTAAGAACACCACCCAGGTAGGAACGGGCATATTCTGAAAGATGATAAGGATCATCATGGTCAAAGAAAACATTCTTATCACCATTAAAAAGGGATTGATGAGTGTGCATTCCAGAACCGTACTCATCATTGAGGGGTTTGGGCATGAATGTAGCGTAAACTCCGTGTTTAGTGGCTATTTCTTTAACAGTGAGGCGGTAAGTGACCATGTTGTCAGCCATACGAAGAGCATCATCGTAGCGTATATCTATCTCATGCTGGGAAACCGCTGCTTCGTGATGGGAATATTCCACCCGTATTCCTAGCTTTTTTAAGGCCAATACTGTGTCTCTCCTGAGATCTGATGCCAGATCAAGGGGTGTTAGGTCGAAGTAACCACCGGTGTCCAGTGGTTCGGGTTTTTCAGGGGATTTGAAGTAGAAGTATTCCAGTTCAGGGCCAACGTAAAAATGGTCAAAACCCATTTTTTCCATTTTTTCTAGGGCTCTTTTTAAGACGTAGCGCGGGTCTCCTTCATAGGGTTGGCCATTAGGTTTCAGGATGTCACAGATCATCCTGGCCACCGATTTTTCCTGGGGTCGCCATGGCAGAATGGCAAAAGTTTCTGGATCCGGCATGGCAATCATATCTGATTCTTCAACATCCTGGAAACCAGTGATACTGGAGCCATCAAAACCCATTCCCCTATCCAAAGCATTTTCCAGTTCTTCATTGGTGATGGCAAAACTTTTAAGAATACCATTTATATCAGTGAACCACAAACGGATAAACTCAACATCTTTCTCATGAACCAGTTCTATTACTTCATCGCTACCCAACATTTAATTCCCCTCAATTTAGTTGTTATTACAGATTTTAATTCCTTAGTTTCAATTTCTTAGTTTCAATTTTAGTTGTTTATAAATTAATTATCTATAATCGGATATAGAGTCTAATCTGATATTAGTAGTACATCAAAACTATTTATCTTAAGTAACATCAATAGTTTATTTACATCACTCTTAATTTATTCATATTGTAGGTTTATTGTTAGAAAATGTGAAAGACACTTTAAGGCATTTTTTGCACAAACTAAGTGTAAAACTTGAAAGTTAACCTAAAGTTAACATGAAAATTAATTTACAGTAAGTTGGTAATGGTGATATCAATTGATAATACCAGTTTTAGATATAAAAGACGGACTCGCTGTTTCTGGAAAATCTGGAAACAGGGAAACATATAAACCACTTCAAACGGTTTTCCACTCTTCTTCTCATCCCTTAGAAATTGCTCGTGCTCTTTTTGATGCGGGAGCAAAGCAATTATACATTGCTGATCTAGATGCCATTGAAGGAAAAGATTATAATTGGGATTTAGTCGGCGAAATTAACCAGTTTCTCCCGGTGTTGCTTGATTGTGGGGCCAATGATATTGATTCAGTGTCTGAGGCTCTTCGAGTTGCTGATAAGGTGATAGTGGCCACAGAAACTCTAAAAAACATGGATGATCTTCATGGAATATTTTGCAGGGTTAATAGGGAACGAATCATTGTAAGTGTTGATGTGATGGATAATAAAGTCTTAAGTAAATACATGGAACTTGATTTTAACATTTTAAGGGAAAATTTAGAAAAATTACAACCCTCTCAGATAATCCTTCTGGATATTTCAAAAGTAGGAACTGAAAAAGGGATTAACTGGAAGTTAATGGATGAGTTTACCGGACTTGAATGCTCTATTATTTTAGGAGGGGGCATCACTGGGGAAGATATGTCCCAACTTGATAAAAGCAGTGTGGATAAAGTTTTAGTGGGCACTGCACTCCATCAAGGTCAAATGAAGCTTTTTTTAGGTTGATTTATTGGACACGTTTATACGATCCATTTGTGCCGCTTTTTTTTGAATATCACAACTTTTTACAAATCCACCCTTATTTTACGAACCATCCCATCAATTTACGAACCATCCCATCAATTTTTTTTAATGAATCACCAGATCAAACCTTAAATATATTAATTCTTCTGCCAAAGATATTCTATGGCTAAATTTTTGATTATAGGTCCTGTAACTCGTGACACCATTTTAAAAAGTGGTTCAAAATGTAAAGGAATTGGAGGGCCAGTCTATTATCAGGCTGGAGTTTTATCGTCACTCAAATCAGATGTCACTGCCTTGGTGACTGTGGGAAAAGATGATATTAGTTTGCTTGATTATTTTCCTCAAGATATAAAGCTAAAGCCCATATGGGGTAGAGAAACCACTCAATTTGAAAATTTCTATCCGGATGAGAATCCTAACCACCGGTTGCAGAGAGCCTGCATACCTTCCAATCCTATTGAAATCTCACACCTTTCTCAAATTGATTGGGATACATTTGATGCGGTACTGGTTTCACCTCTTTCACCACACGATGTACCTTTTAAAACCCTTAAATACATCTTTGAGCAGGGAATACCAGTGTATTTAGGGGTCCAGGGATATCTCCGTCATTTAAAAGGTCAAAAAGTAGTTTTAAAGCCACTCAATCATTATAAAAAGTTTTTAGCATGTGCAGATTTCCTTTTCCTGGATGAAGTTGAAGCAGGGGTAATAATTGGGGATTCCTCCCTTTCTTTGCATGAAATTTCCAGGAATCTTTCTCTTATGGGTCCCGGAGAAGTTATTATCACCAGAGGAGATAGAGGATCCATTATCTATTCTGGTAGGCATGATGAGACCTATCAAATCCCTGCTTTTCCCTCAAAGGAAAGGGTGGATCCAACTGGCCTTGGTGATAGTTACTTGGCGGCTTATGCATTCAGAAGGCAGGAGGTATCGGATCCCCATGAGTGTGGAATTTTTGCTTCTCTGGTATCATCTCTAAAATTGGAAAATAAAGGAGCATTTCGGGGTAATAAAAAATTAATAGAGGATAAACGTTTTGAGTCCCTATCTTTAATTCAATAGTTAAATTATTCAGTTAAAAGTTTAAAAAAAGGTTAAATTATTTGAAAAACCCGTTTAAAAAAAGTTAAACAGTTTAGATATAATTTAATACGTTAAAAGTATTTAAAAGAAAAATTTAAAAAAATTTTGACACACAACTTTAATATTCATGTACCCAAAATCACTGGCAATATCAAAAATGGTAGTAGGCCCGCGGCAAAGAATAGTACAACTCCTGCAATGGCATAATTCCTTTTCCCATCCATGATTCCGCTGCAAATCAGTATCACACTTATAAATGCAAGTATTGGGGGGATTATGTGAGAGTAAAGTAGTGATCCAAATATAACTGTATCTGCCATATATATCAAATCTCCATCTGAATTATATAAGAATTGTAATTATCATTTTTTTTATCTTTATTTTTTTATCTTTCTTATTCTATTAACCTTTAATGAAGTTCATCACTTAGTTTTAAATTAATGGGGATAAGTCCCTAAACTAATTTATATAATAAATTCTTTCAGGGCTAATACTGTATAAACCATCACTGTAGGGGTAAAATGTGTTGAGGATGGTGTGTATGTTGTAATAAACCTGGAATGCACTCTTTTTTTTGGCAGCGTATATGTTAACATTTACATCTGTGTAATTGTTGGTCAGGGCGGTGGTAGCTGCTCTGGTGGCATGGTAATAGTAAATAGGGAACTGCCTGTACTTCAGGTTGGGATATTTCTCTTTCATCTTCTGCATTCCCTGCTGACAGGCCAGATGGTCACCATTCCCATCTCCAGTTGTGGTGTAGAAAACAGTGTAACCTTCCTTAAGATATAAATTTTCCATGGTGGTGAATACCACCTCTGAGTTTAAGGCACCATCATCAAAGCTCTGTATATTGTAATTACTACAACCAAAAATGCCCATAACTTGTTTAAAAGAGTCTTCTCTTATTAATTTCTTTTTGTCTGCGGAACTAGCATTGGCAGGAATTGCTACCTTGTAGTAGTTAGTTACAGTGAGTAATTGGGAGGTTACAGCATCACCGGAAGTCATAAGCTCAAAGTGAACTGTAGATCCATTTGCCATGATCCTCTGGATGGTTCCTCCGGCACCAATGGTTTCATCATCTGGGTGGGGTATTATAAATGCCACTTTCTCAGGTGAAGATGCATTAGCTGTTGCATTCTGGTTTCCAGTGTTATTTGTATCGGTTGAATTGTTACTGCTAACTGAGAATATTGGGAATAATGCAATAAATAAAATCAATGGTATTGCCAGGATTAAAATGATGAATGTTTTTTTCATATTCATAACCTTGATCTGATGTATATCTAAATTTATAATCTATCTAGAGCTAATTAAATATAAATAGGTTATTATATTTCCTTTTATTAAATCTATCTTGTTTTAAGGATTGGATGTTTGTCCTTAGATGTTAGTTTACTTATTTTAGAAAAATAAAAAGGTGGTTTAAAAAAGATTTTTTTAAGATCTTTTTTTACAGGTTATAATGGGTCTACAGCGCTTAAATTGCAGTGAACGTACCTTTCTGCTGATGTATAACCTGGTGGCCAGCAGGTTCCAAGTACCAATTCTTTTTTACCTGCAGGGAATTGGATGAGGTTGGTGGTGTAATCGTATCGTATGTCATTGTTGGAAACCACCTGGTAGGTGTATTTTTTCTGAGTCAGATAGTCATTTATGTAGATTTTGTCTCCTACTTTTATGTTTTCAATATAATTGAATGGAGCTGAATACCTGGTGTGGTGTCCTAATAATCCCACGGAACCTAATTGGCCAGGGTAAAAGCTTTTTGGTAAAGTATCATCTGGTGCAGAATAATGATAAACCGCACCCATTGCGTTTAAAGTGTCGGAGCGTATATTCCAGGTTACTCCTGTTCGTGGTATGGATACTGTTCCGAAGGCAGGCATGTCAGCCAGTTTGGCGGAGTTAATCTTCAAACTGTTTTTAACCACATCAAAGGCAGCACTGCTTCCGGATCCTTTAAACCCATTTAACAGAGATTCTACTTTAAATCCTTCTTGAGGATAACTAAATATAACACTGTAAAGTGCTCCATTTTTGTTTACCCATAATTCTCTCTGTTGGGTGGTAGAACCATTTTTTTGAATTTGATAAGTATTATCATAACCCGAAGTTCCATTCATATCGATTTTATTGCTGGAAGTCAATTTAAGGTTACTTTCTGTCTCTTTAACTAAGGCTGGAACAAAATCTGAAGTGGTATTGTATCCTGCAGGCATGACCTGACGGCTGACAGTGATGTTCATACCAGTTTCCGGGTCTTTAAAGGTAACTACTTGAGATCCTTGCCCTGCAACCTGTTGCCAACTGGAAGGATAGTTAAAAGAAATTTCACCATTCTGATAATGTTTAGTTTCAATATTGGCACTGCCAGACGTGACTGAAATAACCAGCGCGACTATAACTAGAATAGCAATCCCAATAATAATGTATTTCTTCAAATGAAATTCTCCCTAAAATTTTTCTTAAATAATCTTATTTAAAATATTAAACATCCTATGATTGGAATTAATCCTGTAATTAATTACTCCTCTTCTAATGTTTTATTTTGGCTAAAAACTTCACTTTATGGGTTTTTTAAGGTGTGGAGTTGTTTTTACTGATATTTATCAAATTTAATCATGTTATATATTACTGAGGTTTTCCCGGATATTTCCGTGGGTTCCTAAATATTTCAATGGTTTAAGTTTATTTAGAATATTGATTCCTTATAAATGTGTTGCTCTTCCACATTTATTACAATAACTTCATTCCATATTATAAATTTAAATACTAATGTCAGATAATAATGTTATAGGGGATCCTCATACTAATCTTGGGAAGCTGCAAAAAAATAAGCTAATTATACTACAAACTCCCTCCAATGGGATGCAGCTGGTGTTGGGGGTCTCTAATTTACTTATGGCCTTTCACCATAACATAAGTAAACTATAATATTAATAATTCACCTCAAGAAAAAGTGGTGAAACTCAAGAGTGGATGTCACATTGGCATTATTGTCCTAATCGGTTATAGATTTCTAAACTATTTTTTACACCTTCAGCGGTGTTTAGTATTTTTTTATCTAAATTTATCATTTTTTCACATTTCTCCCTTTTTTAGCGTATTAGCTACTTTTAATTAAAAAAATTCAAATATTCAAAAGCTTTAATTGTTAAAAAAGATGTATACATGTATAGTTAAAGGGGGACTTACATCGGGAGGTTGGATAAAGTGGATGAAATCGACATACCCCAAATAACTAAAAAATATTTAGGTATAATCAATAAGGTTGTTGCAGGATACGCGGTTGATAAATCCAAAATGGATATCATATTAACCGATGTTATCTTCAGTTTAAAGACAGGACCGGTATCACCACCTGTTACACATGAATTTGCCCAGGTTACAATTCCAATTATCAATTTTATTTATGACTATGAAAAAATTCCATGTCTTGGTGTTTTTCAGAATGTTGAAGAAGTCACCAAAACAAAAGAACTCCTTGAAAAGGTGGGTATAACAACTGAATCTAAAAAGTTGGGTATTGTGTCAGCGGAATTTATGTATAAAAATATAAATATTCATTCAAGGTTCACAGACATCGAGTCTTATAATAAATATTCAAAGCATAAATATTCAAAATTAATCCAAAATGGTTTCCTGGTACGTCAAAAAGAAGAAGAAGCCACTTTCAATATGTGACTTTTATTATTCAATGGTCATGACTTTATATTTTTCAACTGCTTCTGTAGCTTTAGCGGATCAGGTACCCTTCCATGGCCAGGTAATGATTCTCACATTCCCCTACTAGCTGAAAGAGTTCATCATCACTTCAGTGGTCTATGGGGTTCTTTAACTTCAGAGCCCATTTAGTGATCATAATAATATGGTTTGATAGTTCATAATATGTTTATATTATCATATGTGCATGATATTTATCATAAAATATGTTTTGATTAGCTTTTCATGTTAACAACTCTGTTTCTGGCGGTTCACAATCAGAGAATGTTGATCACCCCGAGAATGTTGATCACCAGTTTAAGAGTGTTCTTCTCAATTCTTTCTCTGATTCTGCGATTAAATCAATACTTTCAACCTTGATGTCTTTACCACACAAATAATCTACTAATTCTACTGGGCTTGTGTTCTCATCAACATCGGTGATTATTGAGTTGTTTTCATAGCATACAAGACTGGCACCGTAGTGTGATAATTCCTGGTAAGTTCTTTCCAGGTCATCGGTTTTCAATCGGAAAGAACGTGTTTTATGGGAAATCTGGGCTATGTCAATATTCATCCTCTGCAGCACCACTAAAACGTGCTTATCAAGAGCTGCTTCCAGGACTTCGATATCTATCATATCCTTTTTTATGTTAATACGCACCGATTGGCAGATCTGGGCTACATCACGAGCATGGGCGAAGCTGGGTTGTAATCCTTCCCCCCCTTCTTTTTTGGACTGGTACACTTTCATGAATCTGGCCAGGACTTCCGGCTGGAAATTTTCCTTGAGATCCTCCAGATTTCTGCGGAAAACCTCGGCAACTTCCTCTACTTCCGGATTTTTAAGGAAAATGTGGAGGGGGGCACGGCGAAGGTGAGCTTCATCCATGATACTAATATCAAGGTTGGTGGAAAATGCGGGAATGAAGTGGGTATGTAAAATAACTGGAATACCACGCACATAAATCACATCCTTCTTATTTTCCATGGGCACAATTAGCCTGTTTAGGATGAGTTCATGATCATCACGCTGTCTTCCCAGATCATCAATTAATAGGATACCTCCGTTGGCCTTGATCTGTGGAGATGTTTCATAAACACCCTTGTTAGGATCATAATTGGTTTCTAGCTTGTTTAAATTAAGTTCAGCACCGGTTAGAACAAATGGGGCGTAAATCTTAACCCAGCGGGGATCATTGGGTTGTTCTTCGCACATCTTATGAAAATCAGGATCGTAAAGTTGTATAATTTTCCCACCAAATTCTATGTATTTTGGGATCACCAGTGGAGGCAGAAGGTCAGGCATGGTGCTGATGATAAAGGTTTTACCAGTTCCAGGGGGACCGTAGACGAAAATTCCCTTACCAATTATGCATGATTCAATAAGTGCTTCTTTAGCATAATCCACCCCTACCACTTGGTGGAAAGTTTCCTGCACTACTTCCGGGGGGATTTCAAGGGGATAACGGTGGTGTATCTGGATCTTCATGATCTGAAAGTACTCTTCGTAGGGGACAGGGGCAATACCAATATATGGATTTTCTTCGGCAATTCCCCGAACTTTCTCACGTCCCTTCTTGGTTATGGTGTATTCAACACTGGAAAAGAGGAATCCTCCACTTACCGGGGCGCAAAAACCACTTTTTTCCATCTTACTTAAGCTTTCCTCCAGGATGTCCCAGTGAATACCGGTTAATTCATTGATGGTGCTGGTTTTCACTGTGCCGTAGCTGCTAATGATTTTAAGTATTAATCCTTTGACGAAACTGTCTGAAAGCTGCAGATCATCCAGGCTTTTGGGTTGTTTCAATGCTTTGAAAATTTTTTCCATCTTTTCATCGTGATAGTAATTCATTGTAAACCACCGAAAAATTTTATTCAACTTTTTGGATTATTATGTATTATATCCCGTTTTTTTTTTGAATATATGAGTATACTTATTTATTTCTTCAGTACGATATTCATTTTTTAGGCCTATTATAATAGGTCTCAATTTAGTAATGAATAGGTCTCAATTTAGTAATGAATAGGTCTCAATTTAGGTTAATATAATGAATAATTCCCAGTTAAAGGATAGTTTTCACCTGGTTAATGTCTGAAACCACGTCTACCTTTAAACCTTCTTTTTCAATAAGTTCTTTTTCAGCTTCAGTTAATTGGGAGTTGACCAGTATTGCGGACATACCTGCTTTGGTTGCTCCTAATATATCTTCGCTGAACTTGTTTCCCACCATAATTGATTCTTCTGCCTGGCATCCCATACGTTCCAGTGCGAGCTGGAATATTTTACGGTCTGGTTTTTCAGACTTTGCTTCCTGGGATGTTACCACCTCATCGAAGAAATGATAAAGACCCAGTCGAATGAGTTTTTCCCACTGTTTAATGGTCAAACCATTGGAGATAACTCCCATCTGATAATTACTTTTTTTCAAATATATCAGGGTAGACATGGTATCGGGGAAAAGTCTTAAAAGAGCGAATTTAACGTTATGATAAGTTATCATGCCCAGAGCAATGAGGAGTGGGTTTTCCTCCCCCATAACTCTTTTGGTTAATATATTGAAGTGTTTATCGTAGTTGGATCCCTTCTCTTTGATGATCTCCCTCAAAAGAACATAGGCTTCCTGTTGTGATAGGGGTAAGCCCGCATCTATCATCGCTTTCAGGGCAGCTTTACGGGCCAATTTAGCAAAACCAGATGTATCATACAGTGTATCATCTATATCAAAAAAAACAGCCTTGATCATCTATGTCCACCCCAACATTTTTTTTATCACAATTTTTTTTATTCAAAATCCATGTTATTAATTCAATCAATTCATAATTTATGGATTCTTTAATTATAAGTTTAATGTAAAGATCGGGAGGGTGGGTTAAGATATTTTAAGAATGTATAATGAATGTGAATTTAGGGATTATCAGTTGAAAAATGCATCTAAACTGCTCTGCTTTTCCTGGTGAACGATTTCATCCTGGGAATAACCCAATGAATCAATTATCCTGGAAACTGCAGGCAGGACTTGATTGTCAATGTAGTAGTTGGGATCGTAATTGGCCACATTTGCATCTTCCAGGGGTTCTGCTCGTTGGCTTATGGGACCTCTTCCTTTAATCACTATGTATCTTATTATAGAGCCACGTCCCACTTTACGCCCTCTTTCAATGGCTTTTTTAGCAGCGAGAACATGTGGTGCTCTTTGTTGATATTTATCAGGATTTTTGGTAAGCTGAGTGTGGATCACCAGATCTTCCAGGGGTGTTTCGCCATTTTTAATCTGGTCAATTACTTCTTTAATGATTTTAGCAGCTTTAGCAGGAGATGCGTCTTTTAAAATGGCCATCATTACTTTTTCCTGGGTTTTTTTAGCAACTGGAGCCCAATCTCTCCGAACTAACTCCAAACCCTTAACCACAATTTTATCATCCTGTATCAGGGCGTACCTTTTTTTGGTGACAAAGAAACCCCTTTCATAGAATCCTTCAAATTCCAGTTCCATTCCTGTGGGTAATTCCTGGTTAACTGAAAGGAGGAACTTGTCCACATTTTCTTTAATCAATTTGTCCAATAGGTCACACCCATTATTAAAATTCAAGTTCAGTACAGATTGTTTTATATGATGAGGGAGTGTTAAAAAATAATTCAGAGTTATGCGAGGTGGTAATAATTAAAAAAAAGGTATCAAAATAGGATTAAACCTATTCTTCCATGAGGATACCGTTGATAATACCATCTTGGCCGGGTCGGGATGTTACTTTAACCTTACCTGCGCTGGTTTCAACAACTGCGCCCTTGGTGATGATATTTCTCCTTACGAAGTGAGTATTAGCATGGTTTTCCACCACACTGGTGATCTCGGCCAACTGCACCTTCTTGGTTTTAGGATCAACCACGTTGATCTTCTCTGCATTGGTGAGGCGTATCTTCTCGTTACCGCCTCTGGTTCTTATGGTTTTGATCTTCCTGTCTCCGATTTTGGTTTCTGCAGGTTCCCTACCGAATTCCATTTTTCTTTTGTTACGATTAGTCTTAGCCCGCGCACCAGTAGCTTTTCTCACGGATGTTCCTTGCCAAATTGCCATTTAAATTCACCTCTATTAGCTTAATTTTTCTATCTATTCAAACAAAAAGTCGGAAATATCATATTCAATATAGTTCCTATTGGAGCATAAAAAAGTCTCAAACTAAAGTCTTCATCTCCAGATATTAATGGTTTACTAAAGTATGATATATTAACCTTTCCCTTATATTATTTCATGATTTTTTACTGTTAACAATTCCTTAACAAAATATAAAAAACTCATTAAAAAATAATTTCCACTAAATAATTTGTGAGAATCTATAATATAATGGAAATCTATAATAGATATTATTAATTTCATATGGTTTAAAACTATTTAAGTTTAAGACATTGAATGTTTTAAGACCATTTGAAGAATAATCTGTTTAGAATTTTATTAAAGTAGATGCTTGATTTTTTGTGGGGATACCATGGAAAGTGTATTGGAATTAAGGAAATTTGTGGCTCCAGAATTTATCTTTGGCTCAGGAGCACGATTACTTGTAGGGAGATATGCTAAAAATTTCGGGGCCCGGAAGGTATTTATTGTCACTGACCCCAATGTCCTAGATTTCGGACTAGTTCAGCCAGTTTTCAATGCTTTAAACGATGAAAATATTGATTATGAAGTATATTATGATATTAAACCAAACCCCACAGTCCTTCAGGTCACTAAAGGGGCCGATCTTTACTTAAATGAAAATTGTAACTTCATTGTGGCAGTTGGTGGGGGGAGCGCAATGGACTGTGCCAAGGCCATAGGGATTGTTAGTTCGAATAAAAAAGAGATATATGAATTTGAAGGTGTGGATAGAGTTCCAATTCCATCACCACCCCTGATCTGTATCCCCACAACTGCTGGGAGTGCGGCGGATGTTTCACAATTTGCAATTATAACTGATTCGAGACGGAAATTGAAAATGGCCATAGTAAGTAAAACAGTGGTGCCAGATGTGGCCCTGATTGATCCGGAAACAACACTCACCATGGATAAATCTTTAACCATTGCCACTGGTTTTGATGTTTTAAGCCATGCAATGGAGGCATTTGTCTCCAATGCCAGTTCCCCCATCACTGATCTGCATGCACTGGAAGCCATTAGATTGGTTGCATCTAACTTAATTCCCACTAGCAATGATCTTAAAAACATTGAACTAAGGGGTAAAATGATGTTAAGTTCTTTAAATGCAGGATTAGCCTTTTCCAATGCAAGTCTTGGATTAGTCCATGCAATGGCACATAGTTTGGGTGGTTTCCTTGATCTGCCCCATGGAGAATGCAATGCATTACTTCTGGATCAAGTGGTTGGATTTAACTTTGAAGCCGAGAGTGAAAAATACAAAGAAATTGCCAGAGCTTTGGGACTGGAAATTGGTGGCATGAATGATGAAGAAATTAAAACAATACTAATAAATGGAATAATGGATTTGAAGGTTGAAGCTGGTGTAAATTACTCCCTTAAAGATGTTGGGGTTACTGCCAGTGATATACCGGAACTTGCAGGTAAAGCAATGAATGATGCCTGTATTATAACCAATCCCCGGAGACCAACCCAGAAGGATGTAGAGGAGATATTTAAAAATGCGCTCTGATCTAGATGATAATTGGGACTCAATTCGTGAGAAAATAATAGGATTAGGGGAACAATCCATTAGGAAAAGTTACTATCCCGAACTGCAGCAGAGACTCTCTGAACTGGAAAGATTCAGGGCACTGTTGGATGAAACTAATGAAGCAATTTTTCTTTCAGAAGTTCCATCTGGCCATTTTGCAGATGTGAATAACTCAGCCTGCCAACAACTGGGATATTCTGCTGGGAAAATGCTTGAAATGAAGGTGGAAGACATAATTGCTCCTGATAAACTGGATGAAATGAGAACAATTATTTTCAGTTTATTCAATGGAAAACATCTACAAAACCGAAAAACCATTGAAACCTTTTTAAAGAGGAGTGACAACTCCCAGATCAACGTGGAAATGAGCATAAGTCTGGTAAAGTTCAGTGACAACTTTTACACTGTAATGGTGGCCAGGGACATTACCGAAAGAAAAGAGTTTGAAAACGCCCTCAAATCTTCACTTAAAGAAAAAGAAGTCTTAATAAGGGAAATCCATCACAGGGTTAAAAATAACATGCAGATCATTTCCAGTTTACTTAACCTCCAGAAACAGTACGTTAATGATGAAGAAGCAGTAAACGTCCTGAAAGAAAGCCAGAACAGGGTCAAATCCATGGCAATGATCCATGAAAAACTCTATAAATCACGCAATTTCTCGGAAATTAACTTTGCAGATTACATCCAGAGCCTGGTTTCTGATCTTTTCTATTCCTATGGTGTGGATTCAAACCGGGTTAAAACCATCATCTTACTGGAGGAAGTGATGATGGGATTGGAAACAGCCATCCCCTGTGGTCTTATCGTAAGTGAACTGGTGACTAACACCCTGAAATATGCTTTCCCCAATCAGAGGAAGGGTGAATTCAGAATAGAACTCCATTCATATAGTGATGGTCTTTATGACCTGATCATCAGTGATAATGGTGTGGGAATGCCTGAAAACATCAACTTCAATGAGACTGACACCCTAGGATTACAACTGGTAAACAGTTTGGTGAATCAGCTGGAGGGCACAATTGAATTAACAAGAAACAATGGGACTGAGTTCAAAATCAAGTTTAAAGAGTTGGAATATAAAGAAAGGATTTAACTAATACTTAAAGAGTTGGAATATAAAGAAATGATTTAACTAAATATTACCCAGAATAGTATTTTACCAGATACATTTAAGAGATTGTTATTTTTATGTTAGCTGCTTTAATTTTAAAAATCTATTATCCTCCTAATTAACCTAATATTTTGATTTAAAGCGACCCAGAGGATTCTATTCTACATTTTTAATAGAGTTAGATTTAAATAGCGTAACATCCCAACTCACTTACAGAAGAATCTTATCTAATTAGAGGAATATAACATCTTATTCCTCATCTAAGTGTTTAAAATTGTTTTTAAATAAATTTTTAATATTAAGTATCAATCTAAATAAAACTGGTGAAGCAATGAAAATCGGAATGTCGCATGGGGCTGGCGGAGAGATAATGCAGGGCCTCATCTCAGATATAATACTGGGTAACATAAAGAACAAGTCAGTAAATGGTGGAGTGGGTCTGGCAGACCTGGATGATGGAGCCACCATTCCCTTGGGTGAAAATGAAATTGTAATCAGCACCGACAGCCATACCATTGATCCATTATTCTTCCCGGGGGGAGATATTGGCAGAATTTCAATGGCAGGCACAGTTAATGATGTATCGGTAATGGGCGCCAGGCCACTGGCCATAGCCAATGCAATGGTAATCAGTGAAGGTTTCGATGTGGATGAACTGGAACGCATAATCAAATCCATGGATGAAGTATGTCAGGAAACAGGTGTGGCCATTGTAACTGGGGATACCAAGGTAATGGAGAATGATAAATTAGATAAAATGATTATTTCTACCACTGGAATTGGTATTGCCCCTAAAGGTGCCATCACCCCTGATTCAGGACTCGAAGTGGGGGATAAAATCATCCTCACTGGAAGTGTGGGAGACCATGGTATATCATTAATGAGTTACCGTGAAGGTTTTGGTTTTGAAACAGATCTAAAGTCTGATGTGGCTCCGGTGTGGGGCATGGTAGAGGCAGCACTAGACATTGGTGGAGTTCATGCCATGAAAGACCCAACCCGTGGTGGAATAGCCAACGCCCTCAATGAACTGGCCTCTAAGTCCGGTGTGGGAATGTTCCTGGATGATGAGAAGATACCAGTCAAAAGGGAAGTACACGCAGCATCAGAGATGCTAGGAATAGATCCTTACGAAGTGGCCAATGAAGGAAAGGTTATTATGGGAGTATCCCCTGAAAAAGCCGATGAAATCTTGGAAGCCATTCGCAAAACCAAGTATGGAAAGGATGCCCAGATAATTGGTGAGGTAACCACTGATAAACACGTTATCCTGGAAACAGTACTGGGTGGTAAGAGAATACTGGAGGCACCCATAGCAGATCCAGTTCCAAGGGTATGTTAATATAGTTATATTAATTTCAAAAATCTACAAAATAATGAGAATAATCAATAATTAACTATAATAATTAATAACAGACTAAATAATCAATAATAAGCTAATCTAAAATATATTAACATGTTAAACATCCAGAGTTATGACAGGTGATTTATGATGGAGGAATTTTGGGGTAGAAGACTGGCTGCTTTAATAATTGATGCAATTTTCATCACTCTACTTATGTGGGTTTTAACTGCCATAATCTACCCTCTACTGGCATGGAATAATCTATATTCAGTTTTAAATTATTGGCTTGTACTGTTGGGTGTGCTGATAATTTTATACTTCACAGTAATGGAAGGGAAGTGGTCCTCAACCCTGGGCAAGGGTCTTTTGAACCTTAAAGTCCAGGCTGCTGGTGGAGATATGAACTACAAAAAGGCATTCCTGCGAAACATCTCCAAATTCCTCTGGATACCCCTGGTGGTTGACCTTTTAATAGGGTTTACCAGAAGTAAAGAAGGAACAAGGCAAAGATTTCTGGACCAAGTTGCCAGGACCACTGTAATTAAAGTGGAATAACTAAAAAAGGACCATATTTATATAAATTCTATTTTTTTGGAAATTCCAGACTCTGGAAGATAAAAGAAAAAATTTGGAAAAAAGGATCTACAGGTAGGTTCTCCAGTTTTCCATTATTAATATTATTCGTCCACGATCTTAACCAGTTGAACCTCTTCTGGTTGAGATATGGCCCTACCGATTATTATGGTCGCCACCACAGCTATAATGGTGATCACCACTGCATATATTAATAAACCCCACAAATCGCTTCCTTTTGGAAGAAACTGTAATATGATTGCTTTTATTGCTTCATTCCATGCCAGTGCTGCGATTAATCCAAAAGCGGTGGTGATTAATGTTGCAATGGTTTGAAGTACCTGTCCCTTAACTTCGTTTGCCTGTTTTTTCATATGTTCCCCTCCTTACAAGAAATACTTACTTATTATTTTTGTATGATAATTTATATAAATTTTAAATCAAGAGGACAATTTAGGGATAATTTGTGGCTGAATTTTTCCTAGGGAAGATTTTATACAAGTCGGTGGCTCAAAGGTTACTGTTAAATAAAAATAGGAAAATATCAATTGTCAAACGTAGATCTATTAAAATAATAGAATTAAAAAACATATGTTAAGGATAAAAGGATATTTTCGATTTACCCTTTTGTATAAATTAAACTGGAAAATATAAGGAATAAGAAGTACGGAAGATAATATGAAACCAACATTCATGGGTGCATCTACAAAACAGGGTTATGAGATTGCCGCTAAAAGTAGGGAGATTGTAAGGTCTCTCATTGATGAAAAAACCAGGGATTTGACACCAGAGGAGAGATCCATAGTGGAAAGGATAGTGCATTCCACTGCGGATCCTGAGTATGCGGATATAACTTTGATGAGTGGTGATTTTGTTGAAAAGGGTCTTGAAGCAATTTCCCAGGAAAAAGACATCCTGACCGACATCAACATGGTAAAGGCAGGAATAAACAAGTATTCAGGGAATATTAACTGCTATATCAATGATGAAAGGGCCATCAAACTTGCAAAGGAACATGAAATCACCCGTGCAGCTGCCGCCATGGAAGTAGCAGCAGGTGAAGGCTTTGACGGGGTGGTTGTTATTGGAAACGCACCTACCGCACTGTGGAAAGTAATGGAACTGGTTGAAACAGGATCAATGAATGTCAAAGCAGTGGTGGGGGTACCGGTTGGATTTGTGGGTGCAGCAGAGTCTAAAAAAGCACTCCAGGAAACCTCAATCCCACATCTCGTGACTGAAGGTCCTAAAGGCGGGACTCCAGTTGCTGTGGCTGCGGTGAATTCTTTAATCAATATTATAAGATAATGCAGGTAAACAACCATTTAGAAAGATTCAGGAGATTTATAAACATTCAGGAGAAGCTGACATGAAATCCGAAGACCTATTTAAGGATGCTAAAAATTATCTTCCCGGAGGAGTTGACTCCCCAGTAAGGGCCATTAAACCATACCCCTTCTTTGCCCTTAAGGCAGAGGGGCCACGATTATTTGATGTGGACAGAAACAGTTACCTTGACTACTGCCTGGCATATGGACCACTGGTTCTTGGTCATGCCTACCCTCCAGTGATGGAAGCAGTTTCCAAGCAATTATTCAAGGGCTCGGCCTATGGTGTTCCCACTGAGAACGAGATCAAACTTGCAAAAGAAGTTGTAAAACGGGTGCCCTGTGCAGATATGGTACGTTTTGTAAACTCCGGTACCGAGGCCACCATGAGTGCCATCCGCCTGGCCAGGGCAGTTACCGGTAAAAATAAAATATTGAAATTTGAAGGAGCATACCACGGGGCCCACGACTACGTCCTGGTAAAATCAGGATCAGGTGCCGCAGGATTACCAGATTCCCCCGGAGTCCCTAAAGAGACAACCAAAAACACCTTACTGGTACCATTCAATGATGCAGAAGCCCTAATCAGTCTGGTGAAGAAGGAAAAGGATGATCTGGCAGCCATTATCCTGGAACCAGTCATGGGTAACGTGGGCTGTATACCTCCTAAACGAGAGTTTCTGGAATTTTTACGGGAAATTACCGCTGAAAATGGTATCATACTCATATTTGATGAGGTCATTACTGGTTTTAGAATAGCCCAAGGTGGGGCCCAGGAATACTTCGGTGTAACCCCGGACCTGGTGACCATGGGAAAAATATTAGGAGGAGGATTCCCCATGGGTGCATTTGCAGGTAAAAGGGAATTTATGGAACGCATAGCTCCCCAAGGAGATGTTTACCAGGCAGGAACATTCAATGGAAACCCCATATCAATCACTGCAGGAATTGAAACCTTGAAACATCTGGATGAAAAATTCTACAAGGAAACTGAAGTTAAGGGACTGAAGATGCGCCGGGGAATCGAAAACATACTGGAAGATGCTTCCCTCAATTATCCGGTGGCCGGGCTCTCGTCAATGTTCCAGATCTACTTCACCCCTAATGAAGTATGGGATTATGCACAGGCTAAAACTGCCGACACCGAGAAATTCAACACGTATTTCCAGACTTTACTCTCTAGCGGAGTTTTCATTCCACCATCCCAGTTTGAGTGCTGTTTCATATCCCAGGCTCATTCACCTGAGGACATACAGATAACCCTAGAAGCAATGGAAAAAGGAATTAAAGCGGCCGAAAAGTAACAACTCATTACTTTGTTAAAAAAAATTCAATGTATGTTCTTTTGAGTCCGGATTCAAAGGGATATTCATTTTTTTATCTATCAATAAAATATCATATCTTAGTAGTGATAGGTATTTCAATTTTTAAGACCCACTTAACATATGGAAAACTTAACATATGGAAATATTCGTTGTACTTTTGTTAAATACGTTTTAATAATTATTTGTGCGTGAAATTAAACTCAGATTACCGATAAAATTTCACACTCAAATCAGACCACTGTTTATTTAATTTATATTTTTGTATCTCTCTAGTGCTCCAGTTTCTACTGCTTCTTTAATCAGATAATGTATGAGATAAATATCTGAAACTATCCATTCAAAATATTGTTTAATTTCTTCATGTTCTAGAAGAATTTCAGAAAGTATCTTACTGTAAATATGCATATCAGGTAGTTCTTCAGGTATCTCATTTCTTTCAATTGCAATTACAAATACGTCAAGAATTTTAGAACTTAAATCTTTAAGAGGAGAGAAATCCAGTTTAGAAAGCTCATGTTCATATCCTACAATTGCGGAAATATCTTCAGTAAGATTGTAACAGGCACCAGATATCTCTTCATAAATTTTCAGGTCATCGGAAACATCTTTAAATGTATCTTGAACTTTTTTTAATGATGATTCAAGGTTATTATATTCTAATAATGATGTTTCAAGCTTTGAAGTTGCAGCTTTATTATCATAATTTCCTGATAAAATGAGCGCTGCATATTCTTGATTTGCTTTTAAAACCTTAAATACCTGATTAGGTAAATTTATCATTAATCTCTTTGGTAGTACACCATAAACAAGTATAATTGACACAATTGAACCAATAAGGATGTCTATTATCCTAGCAGCAGCATTATTAATCACTTCACCCTGTGGCCAAACAAAAACTGTAAAAACACTTACTGCCAGGATCGAAAGACCAATATAATTGGGTAAAAATGCTCTGAAGAAAAAAAGTGCCACTAATGCAAATATCAGTAGCATATAATGTGGGAAAATAAATGCTAAAATTATAGCTAATATGACTGCGAAGAGATTGAATGAAACCCTCGTAATCATGTTATCCCACGTGCTGGTAACATCAGGTTTGAGTACTATAAGAACACCCATAGCAATCCAAGCAGGGTCTCTTGAATGGTCGATGAACACAAAAGATAGGGTTATTACCATTGCAATTGTAAATCTTAATGCATGACGTATGTATAATGAATCCAGATTAAATCTAGATTTTATCACATGTTTAAATGACATCTTATTTAGAAGAGTGATTTTAACAGTTTCCTCTTCATTTTGATTTATAGGACTGGAAAGTATCCGGTTTGAATCTTCAAAAAACTTTATAAAATTATCTGCTAAAAATTTTACAGATTCAACACCTTTTTCATCCATATGCAAATTTAATTCATTTAAATTTGATTTAACGTTTTTAAGATTAACTTCTCCTTTTTTATTTACTATATGGTCTGCTATTGCGCTACTAACAGAATTAGATTCATTAAGAAAATTCTCAAATAACACTGCTCCTTTACCTGTAAGTCTTGACTGAACTGTTCTCCCATAATTTCTGAGTCCGGTCAAATACAATCCATAATCAAATAGGTGATGATATGATTCATTAATAGGAACTCCTGCTAGAATGCGTCTTACTGAACCTATTTTGTTTATAGATGTGTTAGGATCAAACCCTGATGCAACCATTTTCCTTTTATAATTATCTCTTTGAATAAATTTCCATACCAGAAGTATGGAAGCTATAAGATAAGCAAATAAAACATAAATAATCAAATCAAAAACATTTGTACTACTTTTTATAAGGACCGTTGCTGTATAATATGAAATAAAAATCAGATACCCAAATAATCCCTCAGCCTTTCCAAATATATAGAGTGTAAATGGGAAAAAAGACCATATTATGGTCAAAACTATGAAAAATGGTAATCCAAACATATGTGCTACTGAAGCACTTACAAATGCCAAAGACATTAAAATAAATCCAATAACTGAAAAAGTAACAGACTTCCGGAATGGAATTGCTTGATCCATTAGAACAGATGCAAATAAAACTACCATAAAAATAATTTCTATACCTTGCCTTAAACCAATAAAATAAGCTATAATAACACTTAAAATAGCTAAGCCTACTGCTCTAAATGCATGGCCCCATAAAGGTTTTCCAGTGGGAGCTGAAAGTCTTTTAAATCTGCTAATAAATCCTTTTCTTTCCAAACCATCACATCCTTTTAATTTAGACATATGTTAAGTTGGCATGCTCAGGATACATCCCCTTAATGTGCTTTTAAAGATTTAAATGATGAAACAGTTTGCTGGGAGATTTTCAGATTGTTAACAACATTTCTCAGGTAGTCCCTTGCTCATAGGCTTATATCCAATGTATTCATAAGTTTTTTTTGAAATTTAGATCGTTGGTCTTTTTGAGGAACAATGTCACTCAGTAACACATATTCTTTCATATTTATGTTTAATATTATGATCATCACCTCATATAAAAACAAAGATATTTTTTGGGCTGTAAATTATTTGGTGTTGAAATTTTTTTCATGGTTGGTTGGATCTTATAACTAGGAATGAATTTGTAGGGAAAAAGAGGAAAAGCTGAGTAAATTTTGGAAAGACTATTTTTAAGTGTTTAAACTAAATTTAAATAAAGGTTAAAGGATTAAAAAAAATTCAAAGGATTTCTTTTGTCTGCATTAGCTAAAAACCATCATTTGGGTTAAAGATTCAAAATGGGGGTTACAAGATGGTAGATGTGAAAGAAATTAAATCTTTTAAACTGACACATTTTACCAGGATGTCAGCTTCAATATATGGAATTTTAGGCTTTATTGTTGCTATAGTAATGCTGATGGTGCTCATCATTGTGCAAGCCGCAGGAGTAATCCTCCAATTAGGTCAATTTAATCTGGTAACGGGATTAGGAGTACCTTTAATAGGAGTACCTTTAATTATACTCTTACCAATAGGTGCGTTTTTCAGTACAATAGTGGTAAGTCCATGGAAAAAACTTCCGAAGCCCATGAATATGTTGAAAGAGGACATAAACGGGGAAATGTGGTCTTAAATATAGAACATAAATAATCGGGCTGGTGATTGAGTAACGGAAGATGTGCAGATAATTATTTCAGCATAAAATGCATAAAAAAGAGGTTTTAAAGATTAAATGTTTGATCATGGGATAACATCATTTCAAAAACAAAAATAAGTTTTAAATTATTCTTTTTTTAATCTGAAACTATTAATTAGCTTTAATCTGAAACATTAATTAATTTTAAAAATTAATCAAACCATTTCACCAGCCAGGGTTAAGATCAGAACTGTTATCAATAATACTATAGAAGCCCCTAAAAAGCCAATGGGACCTATTCTCGTGGTAGTGGATTTTAATCTGGATGGGCTGTTATTTTCTTCAAGGGCTCTTTTCTCATCAACCAGCATCATCAAACGATTCATCTCAATGACATCATCCATGGTGATTTTCTGATTTTTATGGTCCTTTTTAGAACTAAATTCATCTAAATTGTTCCATAAACCTCCTTTATCCTGTTGGAGAGTGTTTAAAACTTCCTCCGTGACTGGTTTCTGTGGAGAAAAACGATTCATTATAAATTCGCTTTCTGATAAGGGGGCAGTTTGCACAGTTTTAGTTTCTTCCACTTTTTTAAGCTGTTCTGGATCTGCAGATTCATCAGAAGGCTTAACCGACTTAATTAAATCTGGACTTTTAGTTGAACTGAACTTAAAAGTGCTTTCCAATGAGGCCATGGTATCATAATAGGTCAAAAAACTTCCACATTCACATTTTTCAAAGTCTTCTGGAGTTTCGTCTCCCTGTAACTTGTAATAACCATTACATTCAGAGCAAACCAGATATCCTGTAGAATTATCCGAAAATTGAATATGGCCACGGGTTTCTTTAGGTTTTAAAACCATTCAAGCACCTTCATTTTTTTATATCTTGAATACACCAGTTAAAGTCGATTAAAAATTATTGTTAAACTAATTAGCTAGTTAAAGTCAATTATTATTGGTCTTTTGGATTAATTTGAGTCTATAATCTTTTATTTAACCTTAAAATCATCCCACTTATTTATTATCTTAACTGTTATTATGTATAAACAATTTTCTTAAATTATAGCTATATTCTTATCAGTTATATTATTTGGGTATGTCCATTCTAGATCCACCATAAACTGGGTGATGGTAAACCCCGGAAATCAAATTCAATTCATAGTATTTACATTATAAATAGGTTTAAAAGAAGAATAATTAACAATGAAAATCGCAGCAGGTGTGGGTGAGAATCAGGCCATAGTTCAGGCGGCTCGTAGAGTTGATTTTAAGGTTGTTTTAACGAAGTCAGAAAATGAACTACTGGACCTTTTATTAACCGGAAAAGTCAGTGCTGCAGTGAGAGGATCACTAAGTGCCTCCCATCTAATGGCAAGTCTTCGGGAGAACTATCCTGAAGTTTACCGTGCATCACTCCTGGAGTTTAAAGGACACCAGTTTCTCCTGGCTCCGGTGGGGATTGATGAAGGAGACAAACTGGAACAAAAAAAGAAAATCATTGATTATGGGGTTAAATTCCTGGAAAAGATGGGTTTAAATCCTAAAATAGCAATCATCTCTGGGGGAAGGCCTCAGGATGTGGGAAGAAGCCCTAAAATTGATGATTCCATCCGGGAAGCTGAAGAGTTAACCCGGATCACAAGGGATAAATATACGGTTAAACATTACTTTATATTAATAGAAGATGCTGTTGCTGATGGCGCTAATCTAATACTGGCACCAGATGGTATCAGTGGAAATCTGATTTTCCGCAGTCTTGTTTTCCTGGGTTCGCTTAAAAGCCATGGGGCAGTGACCCTGGGTATTAAAGAGATATTCATTGACACTTCCCGATCCCAGAGTGAAGATGGTTACCTGCGAGCTCTTAAACTGGCAGAAAAACTGGCCAGAAACAAATAATATTTATAAATCCATATTCCAAATCACAAAATAATAAGCCCTATTGGAATTTGAAAATCCACAAATTGATTCAATATAATATTCAATATAATAAGTTCCCTATTTGAATCAATATTAAATAAAGCTCACTATTTGAATAAAAACAATAAATCCAATTAATCAAAATAATTAAAGGAATATATAATGTCAGTATTAACACCACTTTACAGGCTGTATGAATGGTACATCTCCCGAAAACTCCGACCGGAGCTCATGCCAAAACACGTAGCCATAATTATGGATGGAAACCGTCGTTTCTCCAAAATCCAGGGAAATCTTGATGCCATTGATGGTCACAAGAAAGGAATTGACACATTGGAACGGGTTCTGGACTGGTGTGTTGATCTGGGTATTGAAATCGTAACTGCTTATGCATTCTCCACTGAAAACTTCAAAAGACCACCCAAGGAAGTTGAGGGTTTAATGCAACTTTTCAAGGAAAATTTCGAGGGAATAGCCCGTAACAAAAAAATACACGATAATCATGTTAGGGTAAAGGCAGTGGGTAAATTAGAACTCCTACCTGAAGATGTGAGGGAAGCCATCCATATCGCCGAGAAATCAACTGCCAACTACAATGAAAGGTTGGTGAACATTGCCATTGGTTATGATGGGCGTATGGAAATAGTAGATGCTATAAAGAAGATAGTTAATGAAGTTCAAGAGGGAAAAATAACTCCTGATGATATTAATGAGGAACTGGTTAATGAAAACCTCTACACTGCCGGTCTGGAGGATCCGAACCTGATCATCCGAACCAGCGGTGAAGAAAGACTCAGCGGATTCTTATTATGGCAATCTTCATACTCTGAACTCTACTTCTGCGATAGTCTATGGCCACAACTCAGGAAAGTGGACTTTTTAAGGGCTTTACGTTCTTATCAACAGAGAGAAAGGCGATACGGAGTTTAATTAGTTCATATAATAAATTTTTATTATTAAGTTTAGGTGTCCATATGATTGACAGCCACTGTCACGTTGATTTTAAAGTCTACAATAAAAACAGGCAGGAAGTTATCAGCCATGCCCAGGCGAAACTCACAGCCATTGTGAATTCAGGTGCTACATTAGGTGGGAACAGAAGAACCCTGAAACTGGCAGAGGAATATGAAAATTTTGTATACCCTACATTGGGATTCCATCCTTCAAATGCATCTAAGTCTGATGCTAATATTATAAAACAGGTTTTAACTGAAATTCATGCGAATATTGATATTGCAGTTGCTCTTGGTGAGACTGGTCTTGATTTTAATGATTTAAAGAGCGAAGAGGATAAAAACAAACAGATAAAACTCTTTGAAACATTCCTTGAAATGGCAGCAGAATACCAGTTACCACTGGTGATACATGCCCGAGATGCCGAGGAAAAAGCCCTGGAAATGGTTAAAAAACACCCTTCCATTCCCCAAATAATATTTCACTGTTACGGTGGGGATATCAAAACTGCCCAGAATATAATTCATGAGGGATATTTCATCTCCCTTTCCACCATTGTCTGCTTTTCAGAGCATCATCAACAACTGGCTGCTGAACTTCCCTTGTCCCAGCTACTCACAGAAACTGACAGCCCCTATCTTTCACCATTTAAAGGGCAGAGGAATGAACCTGCTTTTGTGGAAGAAACTGTTAAAACCATTGCAAAAGTCAAATCAATCTCAGCAGAAGAAGTTGCCAATGTAACTGATGCCAATGCCCGGGAGATATTTGGTTTTTAATGGTAGAAATGTTTTGATAGTAAAATAATGGATTCTGATTACATTCAAAATAAAAATCTGATAACCTCAAAATAAAATAAAATAAAATATGAATTGGGTTATTGGACCTATTTGTTATTTTTCAAAATCTTCATTCCGTTCCTGGAAAATCTCTTTAGCTGCTGTTAAACCATTAATTGCGGCCGGAAAACCAGCATAAACAGCCATCTGGATTATGACTTCGATTATCTCACGGGGAGTGCAGCCTACATTTAAAGCACCGTGGATGTGACTTTTAAGCTCTGACTGGGCATTTCCAAGGGTGGTGATGGAGGCAACAGTAATCAGTTCCCGTGTCTTGAGATCCAAACCTGGCCGGGAATAGATGTCCCCATAGGGGAATTCAGCAATGTAACGTGCCATATCTGGAGCCACATCATTTAAAAGCTTTTCCAGGTTCCTGTAAGAATCCGGATTCATTTTTTTCAAATTTTCCATGCCTTTCTGGTATCTATCTTCGCTCATGATCACACTTACCTTTAGTACATTGTTTTCATAGGGTTTTAGGGTGTATTATATTTTAAAATAATTTAAGATAACCTCTTTTTAAAGTATACATAGGAGTATACATTTAATATCTACGCTTCCCTAATAATTTAGTTATAGTGTACTCATTTAGTTATAGTGTACCTAAAAATGACGTTAATAGATAAACCTCAAATTAAGATGGTGGTTAATGTGAAGAAGTTACTCGTAAGTTTTTTAGTAGTATTGGCAGTGCTTTTAATGTTCCAGCCGGTTATAGCTGCAGAAGAGTCCAGTCTTGGTGATGTAAAAAACAGTGCAGATCAGGCACTCCAGAACGCCAGTAAAGCAACCAATGACACAGCACAGGAAGTTCAAAAAACCCTGGATCCAATACAGGATATTCTTAACACAATCAGCTCAATTATACAGCAAATACAGCAGATTTTCCAGGACATATCCTACATAATGGGTGGTGGCAATCAGTAAGCTCTAATACTTTAAATATTTTTTATTTTTTATATTGGAATTATTCATGGGAATTTATTTCAAAAGATTTATGCGAATTTATTTCAATATTGGAATTTATTTCAATAAACTAAAACATGGGAGGGCTTATCATAAAACCTAAAGTGACACTCAATGCAGCCATGACCCTGGATGGAAAGATCGCCACCAGAACGGGTAGTTCTGAAATTTCAGGCCCTGACGATCTTTTAAGGGTCCACAGGCTCCGGAGGGAGATGGATGCCATAATGGTGGGGATAAACACCGTCCTGGCAGACGATCCAAGGCTCACAGTACACAAAATCTCTGCAAACCCCAAAGATAACCCTGTGAGAATTGTGGTAGATAGTAAAGCCCGCACACCTCCAGAATACAGGATCCTCAACTTGGAAGCCCCCACCATCATCGCAGTTTCCAATGAAGCTCCCCTGGAGAAAATAATGGCTCTTGAAGCGAAGGGTAAAGCTGAAGTGGTTATTTGTGGGGATAAACAGGTTGATTTAAACTGTTTGATGGACCAACTTGGAAATAAAGGGATTAAAACATTAATGCTGGAGGGAGGTTCCACTTTGAATTATTCCATGCTCAAGGAAGGCCTGGTAAGTGAAGTAAAAGTGTGCATAGCCCCTATGATAGCTGGAGGGGCCATGTCTAAAACTCTGGTAGATGGAGATGGAGTGGATTATATGAAAGATGCCTTTCGTTTAAAGTTTAAAAAGAGTTATAATCTTGGAGAAGACCTCATTGTTGAGTATGATGTTTTATAAAACGATTTTAGGATTTTTATATAAATTTTTAGGGAGATTATTTGCATTATATTTTTGATTTATGAAAATCTGGTTTTTAAAAAAATTTTAAATAAAAAAATATCTAATTTCAAGGGGAAAAAAGTTTAATTGGGGAATAATATTATCCGACGGATTTAAATACCCTCTTTTTATTACAGTATACCCTTTTTCTGGAGTATGTTCAGAGGGTTATCCCTTAAAACCTTTTTAATTTCTTTTTCAGGCAGACCTGCTCCTAATGCTATTTTTTTGGCCATTTCACAGTTTACCAGGTCTCCTGGTGCATGGGTGTCAGTGTCCACCACCAGATTGGCACCTACTTCCAGGGCCACCTGAACCACATGTCCATTACCCAGACTATGACCTCTCCTGGCACTTATCTCCAGGGCTATATCATTTTCTTTAGCTACACGTGCTTCTTCATGGGTTATAAGGCCAGGATGTGCTAACACATCAACATCAGGGCAGTTAACCGCACTCCAATTGGTTCCTTCAATCACTGGTTCCACCAGTGTCTCACCGTGCACCACAATTACCTCAGCTCCCATTTCTTTGGCCTTCTTGGCCAGTTTGGGGATTATTTCAGAGGGTGCATGGGTTATTTCTGCTCCAGGGACTATTTCAATGTCCCAATTAGCCCTGATGTCTAAAACTGCGTTAATCACCCGACCAACACAGTCCAAATTGGTTGCATCCACATGGTCGGTGATTGCCACTGCCTGATGACCTAAAACACATGCTCGACGTGCTATTTCAGATGGTAGGAGTTCACCATCACTGAATATACTATGGGTATGTAAGTCGATTCGTTTTCCCATACCTGTTTTCTCCTGGTTTTACTATATTATCTAATTACAATACAATGTAATCTTTAATACAATCATCCTTAATTTATATCCTTTATTTTTCTAAATTCCTTGTTAAAATACCTTTATTTTAGATAATTTCTAACTAGGCATCTCTATTTTGAATAAAGTTAGCAGGGATTAAATTATGGGGAATTAAATTACCTTTATTATTTATTTATCAGAGGATATAATAAATGTGGTGATAAATTGCAATCGTTAGTCTTCGCCCCCTCTCACATAACCGGTTTTTTCGAGATTATCGACCACCCTAACCCTCTAATTAAGGGATCCCGTGGAGCAGGAGTTGTTCTGGACCAGGGAGTCCTAACTACGGTGGATGTATGTGAAGGAAATGGTGAGATCATTATTAAAACCAATGGAAAAACCAATGACCAAAACTCTCCACTGGAGAGTTCAGTAACTTATAAAAGCCTGAATTTACTTAAAAATCAGTTTTCCGAAGATATAAAATGGAATGAATTAGAAATAAGCATAGATCATCAGATCAACGTGCCTATTGAATCTGGATTTGGAGCATCTGCGGGATTTGCACTGGGCACATCCATAGGACTTTCAAAACTCCTTAAACTACCTTTAACATTTAACCAGGCTGCTGCAATTGCCCATAATGCAGAAGTAGACCTTAAAACAGGGCTGGGTGATGTTATGGGCTCGGTGGTTGGTGGGTTCCCAATTAGAATTGAACCCGGTGCCCCTGGATATGGAAAGGCAGATAAACTTCTTGATGGTCAGAATGACAGTAATAATGATGAGGAAGGACTATTTGTAATATCAAAAAGTTTAGGAACCATTGAAACCGCATCTATACTGACTGATCCAGATATGGCGCGTAAATTGAGCAGTATAGCCCGAGAACTGCTTCACAAATTACTCCTTAAACCCCAGGTTACACATTTCATGGATCTATCCCTTGAATTTGCCCAAAAAACAGGCCTCATTGACCCGGAAGTAATGGAGATTGTGGATGTCCTGAAAGATGAAACCCTGGGTGCATCCATGGCCATGCTTGGAAAAACAGCATTTGCTATATCTGATACTCCTGATTCCAGTGTGGAGGGATCAATGGTTGCCAGGGTTGACCACTGTGGTTGTAGGATCGTTTAAAAAGAGAGGTTGTGTTTGTGGATCATTTAAAAAGATAATATGGTTATAGGATTCTTTAAAAGAGAGGTTGTGTTTGTGGATCATTTAAAAAAGAGAATATGCTTATAGTATTCTTTAGAAAAGAGATTAAGATGAGTATTTGTGTGGTTGGGTGGTTTTTTAGTAAATTTATCTTTTTTCAGGTCAGAACATCTTCAATGATGTAGTTGATCCCTTCTTCATCCATTCTATTGGTTAAAGTTCTGGTCATCTTACCCACTGCAAATACCATCACGTTCACGCCCCTGTTAGCAGCGGCAACAGCTGCCTGGGGTGTGGCGAATTCAAAATCTGGTTTGATATCCAGTTTATCCACCATGGATCTGGAGACAGTTCCCATGATGCCCACTCGCTGGGTGCGACCATCATATTTCTTCAGAAGTTCCTGGATACGGTTAAGATCACAGGCACGGGTACCACCCTGATTGATGGTAGGGAGTTTGATAATAACTATAAATCCAGGTTCAAGTTCGATTGTCCCACCTAAACTCACCAGGGCTACATCTTCACCCTTTTTAGCATCATGAAGTACTTCAGCATGGGCTGGAGTCTTTTCTTTACCGGCATATAATGTTCCTTCTTCCATTTTGAGCCACACTGCTTCCCCTTCCTTCAAGTTTTCACGAGCAATGGCTGGCCACACAGATTTATAAGTATTCATGGTGTCAATTACCTGATCTGCATATTTACGGAGATCATTAGCACCTGTTTTGACTTTTTCAATTCCACGCTTGGTGATTTTGTAACGTGCCTGACCACTGCCAGTTTCAACCCATCCTTCATCCACCAGAGTCTTCAAATTCTCTGAAACTGCCTGGACTGTGATACCCAACTGGTCAGCAATGTCCTTTTGACGTAGATGGGGCTGGCCTTTAGCAATCTCAGCCAGGATCTGAAACTTGGTGAGTTCTCCCTTTTTCTTGAAAACTTTCATATGATGTACCCCTTTAAGATTTTAAACATCTATTTTAAACATCTAAGAGTTTTTAAACTATTTAATAACCTTTGTATATTATAATAACCTTGTATGTAAATTTCTTTTTTTTTAATGAATTTTATTAAACTTATTTTTCAATTGATTTTGTTCCAGTGGAGTTTTGAAGTTTTCCAAATGGAATTGGAATGATTACACTCACAGGACACCAATCAGAGATTCGTTAAAGAGTTTCAGGAATTGCTCCTGTTTATCCCCCGGGATGTAGGCACCGCAGGCCACAGAGTGACCACCACCACTGCCCCCTACCTTTGCTGCCACCTTACTTATAATGTGACCGAAATGAATCCCATCAAAGGCTAAAAGTCGTGAACAACGCAGAGAAACTTTCAAACCATCGTTTTCATCGTTAACATGGGTGAAACCAATCATTGGTTTTCTCCAATCACCGTAGCTGAGGATCATGCCTGCTATAGTCCCGATAACTTCACTTTTTATTTCATTACCTTGGAAGTACTGCAGGTTCTTCATACTTTTAATTCGGTCCTCTTCCTGAACCCAGTTCATCTTCTGGGCCAGGTATTGGCGGTGTTCTTTACTTAACATTTCCATATCATCCAGAGCCATGCTTCTATCTCCTTTAAGGACCTTTAGAGCTATTTCTGGATTGTTATGTCGGCTGCAGGCGTTGATGGCTGTTGAAAATTCACTGGCATCGCGGAGGGGTGAGTACTCCTTTTCGTCCAGGAATTCATAGGCATCCCCTGCCACCAGACGGGGAATGTACTTAACATAACGGGGTGGTACTTCCCGGCTCATCATCCTCACCAATTCATTGAATATCCTGCCCTTCTCTTCCCTGCTTAAATCGTAAAGTGTACGCTGTTTTCTACCATTTTTAAGGGGTATGTCCAGATTTTTTAGAAACTCCATAGCTTCATTGCGATTGTTGGTGATAGGAAGTTTCACATCACCAAAGTAGGATAAAGCCACAAATAATGGTCTGGTTTGCCTTCCATAGATGGCCAGGTCATTGAATGATCCCACCATCCCTTTACGAACTCCATCGTTTAATATGCCCTCATTTATCCCTACTAACTTCCCGGATAAACTGTTCTGCATGTCTCCAACAGCACTTAAAACACCAATCCAACTTAAATCCAGAAAACCAAAAGTTTTAGCCAGAAGGTAGCACATACCTCCCCCTGAAACCTGGTATGAACCATCGATGCCGTAGTAATTGGGGTTTATCTCCAGAAAACCATTTCCACTTGAGGATATTTTCCTTACTGGGGGGTGATGGTCCAGGATGAGAACTTTGGACCCAGAAGTGTTGAACTTATCTAAATTTTGCCCTGAACCCAGATCAGAGAATATGGTGAGTTCATTTTCTTTTTCCAGTTCGGGGATCCTGTCCAGGGTTATAAATTCTATTTCATGGTCTAGTCCCAGACGATCCAGGGTTGAGGATAGTATCGCCCCTGAGGATATGCCATCACAGTCTATGTGGCTGTATATTTTAACATCCTCTGCCTTTTTAACCATTTCATTAGCTTTAGCCAGGGATTTATCCATTTCCGTTATATTGACAGCCATTTATCATTCCTTTCCTTATTCTAAAAATATTTTATTTATCTTTTCGGGAACCATTGATGAGATTGCTTAATTTAATGAGAACTTCCCGTTTACTCATTTTATTATCCACTATTATTCTTCCTGATCCTTCCCACCATGAAGAAGGGTAAGATTTATACTTCTCTACAGAAGGGTTTAATCTCAGTTTTTTAGCTGCTTGAGTAATTTCACGTATTTTTGGTGAGTTTACGGACTGTTTTTTTGGGATTTTTCTTCCCTCAGATTTGCTCTTTGCTGAATCAATATAAGCAGGCCAGATGATTGTTCTGTTTTCATCTTTCATGATCACAGCTCCTTTAAAAATTAATGACTCATTTCTTCCTTTAACTGCATTAACATGGCTTTTACAGTGTACTTGGAGGGGATGATTGATGTTATTCCCATTTCTTCCAGAGGTTTCTGGGTAATAGGGCCAATGGCTGCTGCCAAAACCGTTCCCTCTTTAAAAGAATTTATTAAATTTTCTTTCTTATCCCCTGCTATTTCAAAGAGATTGGTGACAGTTAAGGGGCTGGTAAAAGTCATCGCATCCACTTTCCCCTGGATTATTTCATCCACCATTAACTGAACCCTACTGGTATCATGGGGTTTGGTGGATTTGTAGGCCTCTGCCAGATAAACAGTAGCACCCCTATTCTTTAAACCCTCCGGGAGCACATCTCTTGCTTTAAATGTACGGGGAACCCCTACTTTCTTTTTATCCAGATTTATTCTGTGGAATTCTTCCAGAAGACCCTCGGCAGTGTAATCCTCTGGCACAACATCTGCCCTGATGCCGTAATCATTTAAAACCCGTTCTGTGCGAGGTCCAATAACCGCTACCTGGCAACGGGGATTGAGTTTTTCCCTGAAATCTTGACAGTATTTAAAAAGTGATTCCAGTGATGCAGGCGAAGTGAATATTATCCAGTCCAGTTCACCAGCCCGCTGGCAGAGATCCATCAAAGAATCACTGGCAAAAGCCGCCAGTTCAAGTGTGGGAACCACTAAAGGAATTCCACCATGTTCCTGAACTATATCCACTGCAGCCTGGGACCTTTCCCGGGGCCGGGTTATTCCAATAACTTTACCTTCAAATCCATTCATACTGGATCCTCATTACCTTTAATCCTTTATACTGGATCTTTTTCACTTTTAATCATTATACGGGGTATTATTACCTTTAAATCGATTCATACTGGATTTTTTGGTCTTTTATTCTGTATATCCTTAAACACATCAACTACTGATCCGATTATCACCAAGGCTGGGGGATTGATATCTTTTTGGGTAATGTTTTCAAGAGTGCCGGTTACAATTCGCTCATCAGGGGTAGTTCCCTTTTCAATGACACACACCGGAGTCTGGGGATCCTTGTACTTCATGATCTCCTGAATATTTTCCTCCAGGTGTCCCACACCCATGAGAATAACAATGGTATCTGCGTTGTAATTCCATTGAACCTGTTTTTCTGATTTGGTGGGGTCTTCGTGACCGGTTACCACAGTGAATGAAGTGGCCACCCCACGATGGGTTACAGGAAGTCCCACTGTGGTGGGAACTCCTATAGCGGAGGTTACACCAGGTACCACTTCCACAGATATTCCTTCTTCCTGCAGGGCCAATATTTCCTCACCACCCCTACCAAAGACAAAGGGGTCACCTCCCTTGAGGCGGACCACAGCATCATGTTTTTTGCCCTGTTCTATGAGGATATGGTTTATTTCTTCCTGGTTTTTGGAGTGGGCTCCTGCTCTTTTACCCACGTAGATCATGCCTGCGCCGCTGGCATATTTGAGTATTTCCTCATTGGCCAGACGATCGTAGACCACTACATCTGCTTTTTGCAGGGTTTTAATGGCTTTAAGGGTCACCAGATCCGGATCCCCTGGTCCTGCACCTACTAAATAAACTACCATTAATTCACCATCATTGTGAAATTTTTTATAAAGCCTGTTTTTAGTAATCTGTTGATGTTTATATTATTAAAAATCAACAACTCCTTAGAAATCAACAATTCCCTTGAAAAACTTCAAACCATCATCTGATCCTAAAATAGATTCTGAAGCTCTTTCAGGGTGGGGCATAACTGCACATACCAATCCTTCCAAGTCACATACTCCAGTAATTGCATCCATGGAACCATTGGGGTTCTCCCCACTAAATCCCAGTACGATCTGGTCCTGATCATGAAGCTGGTCAATGTATTCAGTGTAATAACGACCTTCAGCATGGGCGATGGGCATCTGGATAACTTCGTTCTTCTGGTAAAGATGGGTAAATGGTGTTCTATTGGTTTTAACCTCTAATTCAACCCATTCACAGATGAACTGGGCTTTCTGGTTGAGGGTGAACACTCCTGGCACCAGGCCCACCTCTGCCAGGATCTGGGCACCGTTACATATGCCTAAAACTGGTTTTTCCTCTTTAACAATCTCTTTTATTCCTTCTATCACGGGAGTGATGGCTGCAATAGCTCCTGCACGAAGGTAGTCTCCATAAGAGAATCCTCCTGGGATAACAATTGCTTCAAATTGTGATAGGTCTCTCTGGTTCCACCATACATAATCAGGTTCGGCTCCAGCCAGTTGGAGGGCGTGAAATACGTCCCGGTCGCAGTTAGAGCCGGGGAAGCGTATGATCCCCACTTTCATTTTAGTCACCTGCAGCTTCAATCTGGATCTGGTAGTCGTGGATCACCGGGTTGCAGAGCAATCGCTCGCACATCTGGACCACTTCCTCACGGGCCACTTCCTCATCCTCTGCTTCTAGAGTGAATTTGACTATTTCAATGGTAGCAGTATCTTCTACCTTATAGTCTAAAAGGGCCAGTGCCCTCTGGATGGTGGAAGCTTCTGGATTGAGCATTCCTTTTTTGAGACTTATTTCAACTTGTGCATGGTATTTCATAGGCATCACCCGAGATTAATTTTAATAATTTTTATAAATCCTCAATAGTTATACATTCCATCAATTCTTCTTGTAAATTCATTAAATCTTATAAATCTATTAATTATGAATCCATTAAACATTTTTAAATATTTTTAATCTATTTACTATTTATATACCCTAAATTTGAATTCATGTCTTTATGGATTAAAAATCTAAATTCCATTTCTTCTTATCTTCATCATCTAATATTATGTTGGCCACTTTTTGGTAGGCTTCAATAACTCCAGATTCACCCTTTCTGAAAAGATCCTTGTCCAGAATGTCACTGGTTTCACTATCCCAGAACCTGCAGGTGTCGGGGCTGATCTCATCACCCAGTACAATGTTTCCGTCTGCATCACGACCGAATTCTATCTTAAAGTCAGGGAAAATGAGGCCCCTGCTTTCCAGGTAACTTTTCAGAATCTGATTGATCTTTAGGGTGATCTTTCGGATGGTTTCCAGATCTTCGCTACTAGCCAGATTCAGGGCCAGGATGATGTCATTGTTGAGCATGGGATCATGGTATTCATCATTTTTATAATCCATCTGAATAATAGGGGGGTTAAATGTCTGCCCCTCCTGGAATGGGAACCTTCTAAGAAGGCTTCCTGCTGCTATATTTCTAGTGATCACTTCCAGGGGTATCATATCCAGTTTATGGGATAGCATGTATCCTGGTTCTGGTAAATCAATGTACTGAGTTTTTATTCCCGCATCTTCCAGCAGCCCAAAAAGTTTAGCTGAGATTAGGGAGTTGTAATAACCCTTCAAACTCATAACTTCCTTTTTTTCTCCATCCCCTGCAGTTATATCATCTCTAAATTTCACTAAAACCTGCTGTGGGTGGCTGGTCTGGTACACATCCTTGGCTTTACCCCGGTATAGGAGATTTCCCTTATCAAGATTCATGTTAAACTCCATTTCATTATTTATTGTCAAATGTTTATATAGATATTAAAATACATTAAGATAAAACTACATTAGAAATTATTATAGCTTAGGATTATAATAGATTTAGCATTATTTACCATTTACTAAAACTAATAAAAAAAACACTTACTTGGGTGAAATTAACATGTGCGGAATTGTGGGATGTATACTTAAAACTGATAAAGCAGCACCTGTGCTCCTGGATTGTGTGCAGCGCCTGGAATACAGGGGTTATGATTCGGTGGGCATTGCTACTTACTCCTCATCAGGTATTGGAATCAGAAAAGACAAGGGAAAAATTGATGAAGTTTCAGAGGAACTTCACCTGGAAGAACTTCCAGGAGAAATGGGCATAGGGCATGTTCGCTGGGCCACCCATGGCCTCCCAACCAGGATAAATGCTCATCCCCACACTGATTGTGAGGGAAAAATCGCAGTGGTCCACAACGGCATCATTGAAAACTACAAGGAACTTAAGGATGAGCTGGTACGTGAAGGACACCATTTCGTATCCCAAACTGATACAGAAGTTATTGCCCATCTCATTGAAAAATATCATAAAGAAGGACTCGATCTGGAGGAAGCCATGAATAAGGCCATTGTAAAACTCCATGGGTCATATGCCTTTGCAGTTATCAGTGTGGATGAACCCAATAAGATCATGGGAGTTCGAAAGGAAAGTCCACTTATATTGGGACTGGGAAACGGTGAATATTTCCTGGCTTCTGATGCTCCAGCCATACTGCAGCACACCCGCCGGATTATCTATCTGGCAGACCATGAAACATTCATCATGGATGCAGATGGCATCACTGTAAAGGATCGTGAGGGTCAAATAATAGAAAAGAAGATTGAAACCATTAAATGGACTCCTGAAATGGCTCAAAAAGGAGGTTATCCTCATTTCATGCTGAAAGAAATCCATGAACAACCGGAAGCTGTTAAAAACACTCTCTTTGAAGTTTCAGATATTGAGAAGATCGTCAGCAAGTTCCCACAGTTTAAACGAATTACCTTTGTGGCCTGCGGAACATCTTATCATGCTTCCCTGGTGGGGAAATATCTTTTTGAAGGTCTTTTAGGCTTACCCACCGATGTAATGCTTGCATCCGAGTTTGAATTCTCAGAAAATGCCATTGATCCAGATGCACTGGTAATATTCATCAGCCAGTCTGGAGAAACTGCTGACACTCTGAAAGCTCTTAAAATAGCCAATAAAAAGGCTAAAACCCTTGCAATAGTCAACGTACTGGGTAGCACAGCTACAAGGGAAGCTGATTATGTCATATTCACCCGAGCTGGGCCTGAAATTGGTGTGGCAGCAACCAAGACATATATCAGTCAATTAACTTGCATATACCTCCTGGCAGCATGCATGGGTAAAAACAAGGAGCTTTTTGACGAACTTCAATTGATTCCGGATTACATGGAAACAGTACTCTCCCATGAGGATGAAATCAAAGAAATTGCCTCAAGATACAAAGATGCCCAGGATTTCTTCTTTATTGGCAGAGGATTTTCCTACCCCACCGCCATGGAGGGAGCATTGAAACTTAAAGAAATAACCTACATTCATGGTGAGGGATACGCAGCTGGGGAACTTAAACACGGACCATTAGCACTAATCGATGATGGTGTGCCAGTGGTAGCAGTGGTACCTCCAGGTAAAAGTCATGACCGAACCCTAAGCAACGTGGAAGAAGTCAAAGCTAGAGGAGCACGGGTTATAGGTCTTGGATCAGACGATGATCAGGTTTTAAGTTTCGAGGCCATTGATATGATAAAATTCCCCGCCCAGATAAGTGAGTTATTATCACCTCTGATCTACGTGGTGCCTTTACAGTTACTATCCTACCACATAAGTGTGCAGAGGGGTATTGACCCGGATAAACCAAAAAACCTGGCAAAATGCGTAACCGTGGAATAAATATCTTTTTTTTATTCCTTTTCATTAATCAAAGCATCTTTACAGATTTTCACCCTGAAAATATTAAACTACACCTAAAACATCAATTGTGTGCGATTATCATATGCCTGATGGCCATTTATTTAAAGGTGTTTTAAGATATTAACTACTAGAAATATCATTTTTAATTTAGACAGGTAATTTAAATGACTCCTAAAAAATCAGGAACTCTGTTCATTGTTTTAATGATTGCACTGGTTGCCTATGGGGCTGCTTCAGGTGCCAATGCCTTGAACGTAGGCACAGATATTGGTGTGGGATTGATTCCATCCAATTTTAATTTAAACGGTGATCAGAAGATCAGTGAGATCGGTGATTCCAACTTCACCCCAGTTCACATTGTAAAACATATTCAGGTTAACATCACCAATACCACCAATACCACCAACAACACAACCATTACCAACACCACCCCCACCAATGGAACCAGTAACCCCTGATTGTGCTTCACTGAGGGTATTAGTAACTCTTTATATGAATTTTTAATCAGTGTGGATGTTTAATCCGTAAGATAAGTTAATTATCCAATAAATCAACCTTTTTTTATTGAGTTGTTGATATGGGATAAACATTTAATCATCATCCTCTAAAACATCTTTTAAAGGATTCTCATGGATGGGAGTCAGTGTAATATTTAAAAAAATGTTTAAGTAACCTGAGTATAATTTTGTGGTATACTGTAATTATCTATTGTAAATCTGTAAGTCGCTTTTATGAAGTTGAAAAATATAATATTTATAAAATTAAGGTGATTGGAATGAGAGAGGAGAACAAAGTTGGAGCGAAAATCCGTCAGGTAAGAGAAGATCGAAAAATGTCGGTAGAAGAACTGGCCGATGCCAGTAATAGCAGTGTTGAACTCATAGAAGACATGGAAAGCGGAGCACTGATACCATCATTAACTCCTCTTTTAAAACTTGCACGGGCACTGGGTGTACGCCTGGGCACCTTCCTGGATGATGCCCCCCACAGTGGCCCTTTCATGGTTAAATCAGGAAAATCAGATAACATAATCCGGTTTTCTGGTCAGGGTCTTGGTGAACACAGCAACAAGAGTGCATTGGAATTCTACTCACTTGCCTATGGGAAGGGGGACCGGCATATGGAACCGTTCCTCATTGATGTTCACCCCACTGAAAACCAGGATTACCAGCTGGCATCCCACGAAGGTGAAGAATTCCTGTACGTTATCCAGGGAAAAATAGAAGTTCTTTACGGACAGGAAAGTTACCTGCTGGAAGCAGAAGATAGCATTTACTATGATTCAGTGGTACCCCACCACGTCCATGCCAAAGAAAAGGATTCAAAAATGCTGGCAGTGGTTTACACTCCCTTTTAGTGAGGGAGACCCATTTATAAAATCTGGAGATATCTATATATGTACACAATTACAGTAACACCCCGATTTGGAGACTCAGACGGATTAAGACACATAAACAACATAGTACTTGCTGAATGGTTTGAACTGGCAAGAAACGAGATTTACCGATTATTCACCCCAGATCTCGACCTCAGCTACGAGAAATGGAAACTGATAATGGTGAAAACCGATTTTGAATTCATGGGACAGATGTACTACAACGGTGATGTAGACATAAAAACCAGCATAATCCGAATTGGTAACAGTTCATACACTACCTACCATGAAGCATGGCAGTCAGGACACCTCAAAGCAAAAGGAACTGCGGTCCTGGTGAACTACGACTTCATACAGCAGAAGTCACGACCAATACCCGATGACGTAAGGAAAAAACTGGAAGAACATCTGGATGACTATTCTGGGAAATAAAGTTCTGAGAATGGAATAAAGTTCTAAGAAGGGAAATAAAGTTATTCAGGGAAAAAGTTAAACGAAACATTTAAGATTGTAAAAACTGGAGTTTTTAAAATGGTTTTTAGTGAGCTTACTATTGGTGATTTCCTGGAAGAAATGGTAAAAAAGGATCCCAATCAGGAATTCATGGTATACCCTGACCGAGATCTTCGGTTCACCTACCAGGAATTTGATGAAAGAGTCAACCTCCTGGCCAAGGGCCTCCTGGAAATTGGAATAAAAAATGGAGATCACGTGGGTATCTGGGCCAAAAACGTACCGGACTGGCTTACTCTAATGTTTGCCACCTCTAAAATCGGAGTGGTCCTGGTCACAGTCAACACCGCTTACAAAAGCCATGAACTGGCATACGTACTGGAACAGTCAGATATGAAGGCACTGGCAATCATTGACGGCTACCAGGATGTTGATTACATCCAAACAGTTTACGAACTCCTCCCTGAGCTTAAAACCCAGGAAAGGGGTAAACTCAACAGTGAAAAATTCCCATTCCTGGACAGTGTTATCTATGTTGGTCAGGAAAAGCACAGGGGAATGTACAATACTAACGAACTACTCCTACTTGGAAGCCACGCTGATGAAGAGGAATTCCAGCGGATCAAGTCATCAGTCACTAATGATGAAGTGGTTAACATGCAGTACACCTCCGGAACCACAGGATTTCCCAAGGGGGTGATGTTAACCCACCGTAATATCTTAAACAATGGATACTACATAGGGGAAAGACAGAAATTCACGGAAAAAGATAGGTTATGCATAACAGTACCCCTTTTCCATTGTTTTGGCATTGTACTGGCAGTAATGGCCACCTTCAGTCACGGGGCCACCATGGTGATGGTTGAATTATTTGACCCCCTGATGGTCCTGGCAGCAGTCCAAAAGGAACGCTGCACAGCCCTCTATGGAGTGCCCACCATGTTCATTGCCGAGTACAGTCATCCCATGTTTGACATGTTCGACCTTTCCAGCCTGCGAACCGGGATCATGGCAGGCTCCACCCCACCCATTGAGGCCATGAAAAGGGTGGTCAACGACATGAACATGACCCAGATAACCAGTGTCTACGGCTTAACCGAGGGCTCACCAGGGTTCACCCAGACCAGTGTGGATGACCCCCTGGAGAAGAGGGTGGAAACAGTGGGCAAACCCTTACCCGAATGTGAGGTTAAAATCGTGGACCCTGAAACAGGAGAAACCCTGGGACCCCACCAGACCGGCGAAATATGTTGTAAAGGGTACAATGTGATGAAGGGTTACTACAAAATGCCCGAAAAAACCAGGGAAGTCATAGATGACGAAGGATGGCTCCACAGTGGAGACCTGGCAAGTGTGGATGAAGAAGGATACTACTCCATAGTAGGCCGTATCAAGGATATGATCATCCGTGGAGGGGAAAACATCTACCCCCGTGAAATCGAGGAATTTTTATACACCATGCCCGGAGTCCTCGACGTGCAGGTGGTGGGAATCCCAGATGAGAAGTACGGGGAAATCGTGGGGGCCTGCATTATTCTGGAAGAAGAAGCTGAACTCACCGAGGAAGATGTCCGGGACTACGCCCGAACCAAGATAGCTCGTTTCAAGGTGCCCAAACACGTGTTCTTTGTGGATGAATTCCCTTTAACTGCCAGTGGAAAAATACAGAAATTCATACTAAGGGAACAGGCAGAAAAACTTCTAAAAGAAAAACAGGAAAAACAGGATAACTCTCTTTAGGAAACTCTGTTTAATCATATTTGGGAGTGGGAGTTACTATTTCCCATTCCCTAACAATTTATACAGAATTCAGTTTGATTCAAAGTGCGGAGACCAAGTAATGTCACTATTAGCATTAGCATATCCTGAAATCAATCAGAAGGATTACCAGTGGATTCAGGAGTTCCGAGAAGAAAATGACGAGCTTTACCATGGTGTGGTGGAGCCCCATTTTACCCTGGTATTCCCGGTGTTCAACCAGAGACCAGAAACATTCATTGAAGAAATTAAAAGAAGAGCCGCAGATCACCGTAGAATAGAATTTGCCATAAGATGTGCAGTCATGGAAAAAGATGCATTCACCCCTTACTGGCATGTTTTTTTGGTGCCTGATGAGGGTTACAGTCAGATAATCAAACTTCACGATAATCTCTATTCCGGGAAACTTGCTGATGAGCTCCGCATGGACCTTCCCTTCATCCCCCACATTGGTATTGGCAACTCAATCGAACAATGGACCTGCAAAGAACTGATTGATCAGATCAACTACTCCAACATGGAGATAAAAGGTGCCATAAATGAGATCAACGTGGTGGAATACCATGAAGAACTGGTGGAAACCATGGAAAGGATTAAACTATCTCCTTAATCCAATGAGATTACTTTAAATCATTAATGGTACATTTTTTTGTAATTTGATTATTTATAATCCTCTTGATTCACCTTTATCCCATATAGTTACCATTTAAATCAATTTATCCATAGAAAATATAAATTGGTTTTATACCGTTTATTAAGCATGTTTTAATTTTGATGAAATACTATATGAAATAAATACTATATGAAAATAGATAGAGGACGGGATATAAACTAAATTATGTTGTTTAAATTGGATAATTCATCTTAATGGATATATGATGCATAATTCTAATAATAATAACTAAATAGATAAAACGGATTTTTGATACAAAGTAATGGTAAAATGATAATTTTAAGACGTAAAAAGAAGATTGTGGAACTTTTCCCCATTGGAAGTTCTAAGGGGGCTTTGAATGACCGGAGAAAACCTTTTTTTCACGGTTATCTTAAGTTTCGCAGGGTGGATGGTCAGCTAAAGATCCACAAGTTCATAGTCACCAAAGATAAGGAGGTCATCCTACCTCCCAGTGAAGCAGTCAAGGTCCTGCGAAAACAAAACGTATTCCTGGTGGGCAACGACCAGGATACAGAAGAATTCCTCCAATCATTGAATATAAAATATAATTACACTCTCATATGCAGACACTGCACATTTGAAGGTTTCATAACTCTAATCCAGAGAGAAAAATCTTACCTCTATCACGGAGACCATCTCTGCAGACTATGTGCAGAAAGCGAGATAAAACGAGAGTTGAAATCTCGTTCATATGACATGAGCACATTTCCTCGATTCAGAAAGATGCTGGATGAGACTGGTGACCTTTCTAAAGTTTTGAGTGTCTTTGACCCACGCTTTGATCCACTTAAAAACCAGGAACTCACATTATACGATAAAGTAACTACTAAAAAAGATGATAATCTCTCTAAAGTCCGAATTGACTCTCTGGAAATCCCTGATGCATTTAAGAAATCTTTAAAAAGCCAGGGAACTCATCTTTTACCGGTTCAGGTACTGGCGCTTCAGGCAGGACTCCTGGAAGAGGAGAACCTCCTGGTGGTATCAGCCACTGCCAGTGGAAAAACACTGATTGGCGAACTGGCAGGCATACCCCACGCCCTTGAAGGTGGTAAATTCCTATTTTTAACTCCTCTGGTGGCATTGGCCAATCAAAAGTACAGGGATTTCAAAAAAAGATACCAGAAAATGGGGTTAAATGTTTCTATAAGGGTGGGGATGAGCAGGATAAAGGCCAAAGAAGAACTGACTCTTCCGGATGAGAAAATAGACACATCTGACATTGTGGTGGGAACCTACGAAGGTCTGGATTTTCTTCTCCGTGCTGGAAGATCATCTCAGCTGGGTGATCTTAAAACTGTGGTGGTGGATGAGATCCACATGCTGGGAGATGATGAGCGGGGTCCCAGACTCAGGGGACTCATACACCGCCTGAGGGCCCTATTCCCTAACTTGCAGGTTATTGGACTTTCAGCCACCGTAAAAAACCCCAAAGAAATTGCATCGGAATTTGGCATGAAACTGGTTGAATACCCCCTGCGCCCGGTTCCCCTGGAGCGACACCTCATATTTACTCGAACTGAGGAGGAAAAAAACCATCTTCTAACTCAAATCACCCGTAATGAATACCAGAACCGATCTCGAAAGGGATACCATGGTCAGAGTATCATTTTCACCAACTCCCGCCGGAAAACCCATACTGTGGCCGATTACCTGACCCGAAGGGGTGTTAAGGCAGCAGCATACCATGCTGGTTTGTCATACTCTAAAAAGAACAGGGTTGAAAGAGAATTTGGGGAGCAGAAGTTGGGGGCAGTGGTTACAACTGCAGCTCTGGCAGCAGGGGTGGATTTTCCCGCTTCTCAGGTACTTTTTGAAAGTTTGACCATGGGAAATAAAAAACTCACACCCAATGAGTTTTCTCAGATGCTGGGTCGGGCAGGAAGACCCACCTATCATGATCAGGGAAAAGTATATCTTCTCCCAGAGGTTGGCCGGAGCTATGGTGATGAAACTGAAGAAATGCAGGCTATGGAACTCTTATCCAGTGATGTGGAACCAGTCAATGTAACTTATTCAGAGGACAGTCAGATTGAGCAGTTCCTGGCTGATATCTGTGCAGGACGGGTGGATACCTTCTCACAGATAAGCCAGGAATATCAAAATGTGGAGTTACCCATTGAATTTGAAGAAGCTTTCAATATAATGGTGGATTATGGTCTGGTAAATGAAAAAGATGGTAAAGTAACACCCACACCTTATGGAAGAGCGGTTTCAATGTCCTTTTTATCATACCCCTGTGCAGATTACATCAGGAAGAACATGAATAGGATGCATCCCATGGATATAGCCCTTAAACTGGAACCCTTTGAAAGCGCATACCTATCCAACAGGATAACTACTCAAATAGGTCGCATTCTTAAAATAAACATGTCCACCCGATTATTTGCAGACAGTACTCTGGATATACTGAGTTCAGGTTCTGCAATTAATAAACTGGAACCCAGTCTTAGGGAAAGGTTGACGAAACTTCAAATGGACTTTTACACCTGTCGGTGCAAGGAAAGACCATTCTGTGGTTGTTTCCAGAGGGAACTATCCCGAAAAATGGTCAAACAGCGCCTGGCAAAGCGGGACCCCGTGGATATAAGTCGGAGGCTAATGCGCGATTATGAGATACATGCCTATGCAGGGGATATATTCAGCTGGTTGGACTCACTTATCAGGATGATTGAGGCAGTGCGCAGGATAAGCCAGGCTTTTGGTAAGAAAAAGGTGGTTGGGGAGTGTAACCGGTTGATAAGGCAGATTGAAAATTAATTATATATTTTCTTTATTCAGTCTTTTTAGTTTTTAATACTATTTTTTTAGTCTCATTTAGTCCCTTATTTTTTATATTCAATTTTAGATTTACCAATAGGATTGTACCCCGTATTACAGTTAAAACTATTACTGTTAAAATAATTCCCATTAGAACAATCTCACCAGAGCTTCGGGATGCATGTTCATAGGTAAAAGATAAATAAAAGTAATAAAACATATCCTCTAGGAATCTGATCATATGATTGAACTGATTTAAGGATTCTGGGGAGTTGTCTAATTTGGGTTATATGGTATGTTATTCCTGTGGTGGTTATTACCAGCTTAAACCTGGTGAATCCTCTCACTAATATAATCACTGCTCTTGCGGTGGTAAACTAAAATACTATCCTGATATACATGGTACTCAGTTATAAAAATAAAAATAAGGTAGGTGTCCTGCGAAGAAAGATTAAACCCAAAGGTTTCCCTGAAACATCTCAGGAAATTTTAAGGGAGAAATCAGGCTTTCTAAAGTTAATGAGGAGTTAAATAATTCAATATCAGGAAATACTTAAAACAAAATGGGATCTAAAGAATAGAATTTTCTTTGATGGACTTATATTTTATGGTGAGGGGTGTTCTTTTCATTCTTACTGTTTTTTTATAATGGTATATTTCCAGTTATGGGCCTGGCAATCATTGCCAGCAGTTTCATATTGGGGATTATTAGATTTTTATAATTTCTTTAAAAAATCTAGTTTCTTTAAAAAAAAGTAATTTTAAAATTTTAATTACTGAAAATCAACCTGAGGTACTTCTTCCGCATCTTCGCCGTGTTCGAAATAATCAGCTTCTTCAAAATTGAAGAAATTAGCCAGTATATTGTTGGGGAAAACTTCACGTTTGTTGTTGTAGGTCAGTACAATTTCGTTGTAGAATTCACGGTACTGGGCGATTTTATCTTCAGTTTCAGATAGCTGATCCTGCAGTTCCAGGAAATTTTCATCTGCCTTCAGCTCAGGATAATTCTCCGCAACTGCAAATAAACTTTTCAAAGTACCGGTTAGAATATTATCTGCCTTTTCATTTTCCTTAACCGTCTGGGCATTGTTCAAGTTTGAACGGGCCTGGGTAACCTCCTGGAAGGTGGTTTTTTCATGTTTAGCATAACCTTTCACAGTTTCTACCAGATTATTGATGAGGTCAGATCTTCGCTCTAACTGAACGTTTATTTGTGACCAGGCACCTTCAACCCCGTTTTGAAGTTTAATCAAACTATTATAGATTGCAATGATGATTGCAAAGAATATTACAATTATTAAGACTACCAGTCCAAATCCAATTAAGTTCCACATTAAGACACCTTTATCCTCATTATTATCTATTAATCCAATTATGTTATGGGTTATTTAAATGTTTTTAAATCCAAAAGCAATAGTTTTAAAATTCCCTGCAGTGACTTCAACATCTTATCTTCGATGGTTAATTATGGAGGTTAAAGAACATTTGGGTGGATTAAATAGTTTAAAATTGTGGAAAACTTTTTTAAATACTTTATTAATTAAAATAAAAGGAAGAAAATGGTAAATAGGGTAAAAAAAATGAGGTAATTAATTACCAAATTTACCATTGCTCCAGCTATATAGTATCCTAAACTCAGCATATAAATTTTTTGAAAAGCAGTTAGTTATTACATTTTTGAAAGATGAGATGTCAAAAATCATTGGGTAAACAAAAGGAAATATGAATTTATTTTGAATTACAATATCTCAGAATATACTAAAAGTTAAATGGAATATGGAAAATGAGTAATAATGGGCCCGCTGGGATTCGAACCCAGGACCTCACGGTTATCAGCCGTGCGCTCTACCGCCTGAGCCACGGGCCCCTTAAAATATTAGTAACAGCTTTTAAAACCGGAATTTCATGAACAAATTCAAAAACTGCAGGGGTAGATTCATGATTTAGAATTCATCCTATATATACCTTTGTAGCTGCAGTTTTTCGGATTAGTATTAACAACATTTCTTTAATATATCCATCAATGTTTTAAGAGATTCATCAAAGTTGTCATTGGGGATATGCATTGATTCGAACAAAATTACAGCATTTCAAACAAAACTATGGCATTTCAACAAAAATACAGCATTTTTTCTCGGCAGAAATATGCTTGCAGATTCTATTGATAAATAGGATCCGGTGGTAAATAAAATTTACAGGAGTGGCTGTTTATGGTGATATTACCCAATGTAAACTTGACCACAGCAATCCGCTCCCCTGAATTAATTTTACACTTCATTTAGAGAGTGTAAAATTTGAAAATCAGATATTATTTGTTGACCATTTCACTGATGGCATCAGCCATCATATGACCTTCAACTTGAACTTCTGCCTTTTCAATACCTTCCACTTTCTCAGCAGCCACACGAGCCTGCATAGCCATGTTGGCAGCACTCATACAACCGGGGTTGGTTGGTTTTATAACAATTTTGGCAGTTTTATCAGTTTCATTGATCTGTATGTCAGCCACAAGGCCCATTTCCACAATGCTGATTCCCATGTGGGGATCAGCCACCTGGGCAAGAGCTTCTCTAACCTTTTCTACTAATTCTTCACTCATAATAATACCTCAAAATTGATTTTTTATTTATTTCACACCTTTTAGTGTGGTATAATGTATAATTACTTGAAAAAACCTTCATATACATTAAATAATGTATTCTTGTATTTCCATATTTGTGCTATTTATACTTATTTATAATTTTGGGAAGCTAAGTCAATCGATGTCTCACTCGAACAGCCACACCCTTTTCTCCCTTTTTCATTTCTTTACCATTCATGATGGCTTTGCCAACCCCTATCACTTCCCCTTTTCGAATGATGACCACTTCATCCTTGGGAATTATCTCTGGATGGGCATCCACTACTCCTGGGGCAAATAGGGTGTTGGTCTTCAGATCAAAATCTATTTCCACCCAGTTAACACCAATATCATTCAGGATGACTCCACCCTTAATGTTCAGACTGTAAAGCCCGTTGTTATGGTGTAAGACTGCGATCTGTTCATCACCCTGCATCAACCGCCGGTCGAACCTTCCCCTTAATCTATAATCATCAGGCACCAGTTCGTCAGCATCCCTGGTGTTGAACTGGTAACGGGCAATTGAACGGAGCATGTGGGGTTGCCTGGCACGACTTTTTAGTTTACTGTATTTTCTAACCTCATTTTTAAGGTTGTTCATGGACTCTGGGGATGTGGTCTTACCGTCCTGGCAGGTAAAAGTGGCTTGTGGCAAGTATTCCTGGCAAACTGTCAGATATCCGTGGGCCACATGGGCTATGACTTCATGGTCTCCAATATATTCTTTGAGACACTCTCCGGTTATTTTTATTTCTTCACGAGACCAGTCTCCTACAGTGGAAACATCATATGATTGTATGGGATAAGTTTGTTCCATCTCCCGGGGACAAACACCAAATGGGGATGTCAAAATCGCCTCCTGCAGGCCCTTAGTAGCAGGGGTGAATACATGGTGTGACTTACTGGCAGAATAGGGTTTGCGCATACTGCAGGGTAGGACCACTACCACCTCGCCCAGTGGCTCTAAAAGTTTCATTCTCTCCCTCCAGCGACGTGCTTCGGGGCGGTTAAGTGAAGTTTCCGTGGTACATAATACTTTGATCATTATATTACTCCTAAATCTGCTCTATAAATCTGTTATATTAATTATTTTTAATATTTTCAGTTAAATTATTGTTTAATTGGTTATTTTTTTCAGGTTAAGTTTTTTCTTCTGTAGAAATCTTAAGGAAAATTTACCGAATTTTAATCACCAGAACCGGTAATTTAAATTTTTTTATTCAATCCTCATATTATTATATTCCTGATGAGTTCAATATACTTTTATATATTAACTGGTAATTTTAGGAGATAAATGATAATTTTATGAGGTAGCCAATGAATGAATACAAGATAAGGGATCAGGAGGAAAACCAGACTTTTGTTATCACCCGATCCTATCTGAATCTTCTTTCAACCTTCCAGAAACTGACTGATCACAGAGGAAGTATTGTGCATGTGGTAGGGGCCCCTGGAACTGGTAAATCCACCAATATATATTCTGCAGTGAAGGAATTGGGCTTAAATTTTTATGAAGCCAAACTACCAATTCCTTCTTTAGATTTAAATTCACGAGATATATTTAATTTAATGGTAAAGTCCATGAAAAAAGATCTGGGAGTCCGATCCCATGAGAGTCTTTTTGCTGCTTTAAAAAAATTTGATGCAGTTTTATTTGCAGACCAGTTCCATGATTATCATTTTATCAATGGAAACTGTGCAGGGTTCAGTCAGTGGACAGATCATGCTGGTTTTAAATCATTCAATTTTTATTTAATATGTATTTATGAGTATTTAAGACACAGAAATGATTTCAAGGAGGTGAATATGGTATTGCAGACTGCCTGGAGAATTCAGAGGGGAGGTAAGAAGAAGGATTTGTTCACAGACGTGGGACTCATCTCCAGATTGGCAGTTTCACTACTGGAAATTCCATTTGAAGTGGTTGAAATATCTTACTCAGAAGAGGAAACCATAAATATAGTAAAAAGCCATTTAAGTGATACTACTAATGATGAAGTAAAACATCACATAAAAAAATATGGTAACAAACCCCGTTTTATATGTCAGGCCATAAAAACAGGTTTATGAGTTAACTAAGTTTTTTCACGCATCATATACGGTCATCATCTATTTAAGTGGAGCTTAAAATGATAAAAACCCTGATAAAGTCCACCCGCATGACATGGGCATCTAAAAATGCTAACATGTTTTTACTGGCACTCACCTATGCCTATTTTTCCAATATTATCATCAATAATCCCTTGGAGATTTTAGGTGGTCTGGTACTGGTTTCTGTCCTGTGGGGTGCTCTTTACACTCTTAACGACCTGACGGATCTGGATGTAGACCGGAGGGATCATCAAAAACAGAATCGTGCTTTTATTGAGAACAAGGTGGATAAAGAGTTCATACTCCTTTTTGTGGGGATTTTAACCTCTATGGTATTCATAATATCCTTTGCTGCTTTTCCACCAGCTTTTACTTTTATAATGTCATTAATGTTGATTAATCAGTTGGTATATACTGTTCCACCCATCCGTCTCAAGGAAACAAGTTTGGCTCCTTTTTTCAGTACAGCCACCAACTCGGTGCTGCGCCTGGCGTCATGTGCGGTGCTATTGGGTGATGTATTCCTGGTGCCCCTCTCTGTTTACCTGTTTATGTACCTGGCAGGCATGGGTACATACCTCATGTACAAGTCCCAGCCTAAGTATGCTAGTTTGGTGGCGATTATTGGGGGTGGAGTACTCCTTTACATGCTTTACTATGGGGATATGAATTTAATACAATTCGCGGTGGCTATTTTACCGTCTTTCCTGGCAGCGGTACCTTTGTATTTGTCACTGTTTACAAATAAGGAGTCCATGTTCCGTCTAGCTGATATTTTATACCACCAAGTGGCCATGGTATTTTTCATCATCTGTATACTGGTAATTGTTTTTTAAAAATTGAATGTCACTAATGGAAAGAATATCACTAATGGAAATATGCCAACTAAAACTAAATAATTAGTTTTGAAATACCAGAAAATTCTGTTTTTCAAAGTAAAAAAAATTTTAAAACGATAAAATCGGTCTTGAGATCAGAAAAATGAATTATAAAAAAGTAGGAAGGTTTAAAGGTCAAACCTTCAAATCTCTTAAAATAGGGTTAAATCTTTTTTAAAGCAGTTTTAGAATAACTTGCCTAACTTTAAAAGAGCTTTTGGTGATATTTTGACCAGTTTCCTAACCATTTCTGCGGTGTTAATGGTTTCAAAATCACTGTCCTTGAAGACCTCAGCAATTTCATCTAATTCTTCATCAGAAAGGCTTAAAAGGTATTCTTTAGCTTTGAGGTACTTTTTGAATGATTCTCCCAGTTCATCTTCGCAGAGTTTTTCGTATACTTTAAGGTTTTTATGGGAATAATCTCCATCAGCCACAGCCTGAGCAGCTACCTGGCCCGCTATACGGCCTCCAAGCATACCACTGATTATACCCCCACCAGTGAGTGGGTTTACCATACTGGCAGCATCTCCAGTGACCAGAACGTTATCTGCCACCATTTTCTTGAGTAATCCACCTACTGGATCACCGCCAATGTTAAGTTCCACTGGTTGAGCATTCTTGGTGGCAGGGTTGCTTTCCACAAACTCTAAAAGGTGCTCATATGCGCTTTTATCGGTTATGGTGGTTAAAACACCCAGACCAACATTAGCTATGTCATCTCCCTTGGGGAATATCCAGGCATAACCTCCCGGGGCTACACTACCAAAGTGGAATTCTATACAATCTGGTTCTGCCATTTGGACTCCTGCCATTTCAAACTGTGCACAGGATTCCATATTTTTAGGTTTAAGAGCCGTCTTAATTCCAGCCCATCTACCAACACGGGATTCAGGACCATCAGCAGCTATCACAATCTTGGCTTTGATTTCCAGTTCTTCTCCCATGTTCTCAACAGTAACCATTACCTGGTCTTCTTCCCTTCGCAGGCCAGTGGCCAGGGTTTTGACCATGATCTTGGCACCTGCACGGCCGGCATCCATGGCCATGTGTTTGTCGAAAATCTTACGCTCCAGAATGTAACCTGCCTCAGGGAGTTTCACTTTGTCCTCGGTGAGGTTCACTGCAGTGCCGTTTGGTGAAACCATTCTAACTCCAGTGGCTTCTTTGGCGATCCATCTAGGGGATAGTTCAATTCCCAGTTTCTTAAGACCGTCTTTGGAGACACCTTCTGCGCATCGTTTGGGAGTTCCTATCTCTGATTTTTTGTCAATTACAATTACATTGGCACCGCCAATGGCAGCGTGTTTGGCTGCAGTTGAGCCGGCTGGACCGGCACCTATGACTAGAATATCAGTTTCCATCATTTAATCATTCCTTTTTTCCAGGGCCTGCACTGGACACACCTGGAGACATATCTGGCAGTCTTTACATTCTTTTTCGTTGAAATTTAAGCTGATTTCCCGTACTTCAATGAGGTTACGGGGGCAAACACCAGCGCATTCCCCACAGTACATGCACCATTCCTTAACTATCATATTCTCAGTCCTATTATCATTCTTTCAATTAAGTGATTGAATCCTTATCAAACCTAACTTATTATCAAACCTTTTTCTTTCTTACATATTAGTTTTACTTTTTTAAATCTCTTTATGGAATTGTTTCAATAGTATCGTTAAATTCCATTAATCTTAAATCCCACTAATCAATTGGATTATTCCCATCTAGAAATAGTATTATTGTGAATAGTTAATTAAAATAAAATAAGCTCAATAGATAAATAATCTTGATAAATAAAATGTAATTTTAACATTTAAATACTATTTACTGATCTTGAATTAATATAATGGTACTTAATAAAGGGTACTTTTTCAGAATATTAAATGAATGACTAAAATCTAAAAGAATGATGTAAAATCTCATCATTATTTAAACAGTCACATTATCTGTTTCATCTGAAGGATTATTCGTGGTTTGTTCGGTTGTTTGAGTATTGGTTTGTTGGTTACTGGATGTACTGCTTGATGTTGTTCTTCGGGTACTGGTTGTAGTTGTGGCTTTCTGTGAAGTTGATGTCTGTTGGGTGCTATTGTTGGCAACAGTGGCAGGTGGTGTATTTGTGGATGTATTTGTGGATATACTACTATTTGAAATCAGATTGTTATCTGGTGACTCAGCAGGACTGTAACCCATCCCCACCACAGATCCAGCTACCACTCCCAACAGTAGTATTGGTATTATTATCAAATCTTTATTCATCATCAAATCCACTCTTTTTATTATCTGATTATCATCATATTTATATTTTTGCAGAGTTTCAGGGACTTAGGCTTACAATTTCTGTTTACATTAACAGAATCTTTAGTTAAATCCGGATTTTGTCCTTTTAATGGCTGATAGGGCATTTAAAGATTTAATAAAATAAGAGGATATTTAAGGATAATCTCACAATAAACTAAAATGTAACTTTACTAATAATAATAATTCGTGAAATAACACGGTAATCCTCAGGTATCTTCATTAATTCTTTAATCATAAGCAGTCTATAATTATTCGGGTAAACAGCAAATAATCACCAATAATCATGTAATTGGTCTTTTATCTGCCCTTTCCTTCATTGCAGAAGTAACCTGGAGGTTCACCACTGAATAGGTTGTTCTCTTTCCACACCAGACACTTATCGCACTGGCATTCCTGGCTGGTTTCTATATCCTTTAAAATTTCCTTTTCTTTGGCACAGTAAAGTGCGGGGATTCTTTCCTCTTCAATCATCATCCTGGAGTCCAAGTCTTCCTGTGCAATTTCCTGCATTATTTTCATTTTATCCAGAGCACATTTTGATCTATTCTGAACTGGACAACAGTCACAAAGACATTCATTCAGATTTTCTAAATTGAATTCAACTTCCATTCAAACATCCCCTCTATTGTATCCCTTCTATTTGTTAATTATGGGAGTTCTATCTTTAATAAATCACGGAAATGAGATTTCAGAATGAGTGTTGGATGTGTTAATAATAATTCAACTAAAAAAATTGGGAATAATGAATTATTTAAAAAAAATTTATTTAAAAATCATTTAGAAAAGGATAAAAACAATTAAAAAGAGTTTTGAGAATAATAAGTTAAGATAATTAAAAAAAGAGTTTAAATAAGTGGAATACATTCATAAGCAGATGTATTCCTATTTATTTCTTCTATTCCTTTTCATCTTCACGGGATTTAAATACATAACCACAGTCACTGCATGCAAGGGTCTGTGTTGTACCAAAGGCGCGATGCTGAGAATCTAATCGCCGGTTAAGGGTTTTATCTTTTGAACCACATTTCGGGCATTTTTCATTTAATTTACCTAAATTCATTATGAATAGCCTCCACTTAAGGGTGAATTAATTGTTAAATATGTCTTAAAATCTTGATATGAACCTCTTCCATGACTAACGCCTAAACTGTAGATGTTTGAGTAGCAGCTGTTGTTTGGTTCTGAGTGCTGTTTTGAGCAGTGTTATTGGTGGTAGTTCCATCAGTTGTTGATGATTGCTGGCTTTCAACTGTAGGACTGGACTGTGTCTGGTCAGTTAAATTAGGGTTTTTTAGAAGGTTGAATTGATTGGAACTGCTATTGTTAGTGGTATTGTTACTTACGGAGTTGGATTCAGCGAAGTAACCCAAGGCAACTACTCCTAAGATAAGTAGAACGCCTATAATTACCGGTGTACTTCTTTTCATATCAGGTCATCTCGTTATATTTTTTATTTCTTTTTTTAGATTATTCATTCTTTAAATATAAATGAAAATAATTATTTGATTATTTTATTGAATAATTTTTTATTAAATCTTTTGCTGAAATCATAGAATTTGTTTTGAATTGTCAAATTATCAATCCTGAAATAAACTAGGAGGTTTTAAGCATTATGGACATTATCCCTTTCTTTGATTTTTGGTCCATATTTGATGCATTGGGAATCATACTCATACTGGATCCTAGCATTTCTTTGGTGGCACGCTTGGTTATTTCCTTGAATATCATCTTATAAGCTGTGCAGTGGGGGTCCACTCCGTTAATCTCAGCTTTACCAGTTTCTTCATTGATGGAAAGGGCATTATATGGACATCCTCCCCGACAGAATTTGATGTAGGAACATTTTTTGCATTCTGAGTCCACATAATCCTTAAAGTCATGTAGAAGTTTCCAGGCATCAGACTGGGCCAGATCCTCCATACTTGGATGGTCCTTCACGTTACCCATAACGTACTCTGGCATTCCCACGAAACGGTAACAGGGATAGATGCTTCCATCCGGACCAACTGCAAAGGTGTCACCCATACAGTCTACAAAGGTACAGACCACTCCTCTACGGATAAAAACACATTTACACAAGTGGTCAATGTTTTTAAGCTCAATTTGGTCCATATGCTCCAGATACTGATCCAGAAGATAGATTAGGAGTTCCCCGTACTCTTCAGGAGATAAAGCCCATTTTTCAGGGTTTTCATCCTTCAGTGATGGGAGAGCCGGGTGTAATTTAAGGTTCAAACCATTTTCTAGGAAGAAGTTAAAGATATCCTCTTTATACTGGATGGAATAGGAGGTGAAGGTGGAGATGAAGCTAACTTGCAAGTCATGCTCTTTGGCAATTTCGTATCCATTCATGGTCCTCTGGTAGTAGCCCTTTCCCCTCTGCAGGTCGTTAAGTTCTTCTGGACCGTCCAGACTGGAACCAAGGGGTATGTTGTATTCTTTAAATAATTGGGCCATTTCTGGGGTAAGGTTCCACAGGTTGGTCTGCAGGGCGAAGGCCGGTTTAAGCTGTGCCAAATCATTTGCCAGGATAGGCAGTGCTTCAGAGAAAAAATCATATCCTGCCAAGAGTGGTTCTCCACCATGGAATGTGAAGGTTACTGGTTCTTTTCGGAAGTTTTTTAGCCATTCTACAGTCTCTTTGATAATATCAATATTCATTACTGGAGATCCTTCCTCAGAACTCCAGCAGTACTTGCAGTTGGATGGACAACCCAGGGTAGGGATCAGCATAACATGAAAAGCCATAAAAATTCACCACTTACACAGTATTATAACTTACTCAGTATTATAAAATTATTAGAGTACCTGTGAAATATTTTATCTATACTTTCACAAAAACTTTAATTCCACAATTAATAATTGAACAATAAATATAAGATGGGTTATGTTTTTTATATCTTACTCTGCTTTTAAATAGGGGGTTATAATTAAGCCAGGGGTTTGGAAAATTGGTTAGTAATGGGTATTCACCAGAGCCCAGGTAAAAGCCGGTACTTCACCTGTTGAGAATAGAGATAATATCCTTCTAGTTCCTCCTTGAGGAGGCAATCTTCAAGATATGTACGAATTAACAGGAGAATTATTACACTCAAAGAGAATAAGAGAGCTAAAGAAGATCCTATTATCAAAGGCACTGCAACATGCCATAAAATTCCTGAAAGATAACCTGGATGTCTGATAAATTTATAAGGGCCTGTTTTCACAACTTCTTGGTTTTGATCATCCTGTACGCGTGCCGAAGGTTCAAAGAAGGGGTTTTTGATCATGGCCCACATAATAATGATAATTGAGATTAAATATAGGACCAGTCCTATAATCAGACTCTCCATACCCATGGGCCACCAGTGCAGTCGACCTACATCCCATCCAGCGATGAAAATCTGGATGTAAAGTCCCAGTATGGTGTAGGTTAAAAGAATAACTTTATCCCATGTTGGGGTGTTGTCTTTAAAGGCAGATCCTCCTCGCTGATTAACCAGGGTTGGGGTTACCTTGAAGAGGATTATGGTACTAATAAGATAATAAAAGAAGGTTATGGTAAAGAAAAGCCATGCTCTGGCTATTTCAAGGGTTCCGGCAGCTGAGAAGAATATTATTCCCTGGGCAAACAGGCTGAAGAACATCCTTACTATATAACGTGCTGCGTTTTTCCTCTTCAGACCGGAATGATTTTTCATAGTTTTTAATCAAAAATCAATTGGGAGTCTTATAAACTCATACTCCCTGAAAGTTTCCTATTTGTGTATTAATTCTCAAAGATTCTTATTTTCAAAGATTCCCATATATACTATTAAATGTTTAAATTTAATGAATTTTTATTTAGTAAGATGATTATTCTATTTTTTCTTAGGTTTCGTTTTAGTGTTGTTTCATTCCATGGGAAACTATACTGGATTTAAAATAAATTTCACATGATTAATAATCCGGGAAATGTTTTTATAGGATGAGGGTAAAGACTATAGACTTCTATTACCCTATATGTCTATTGTTAAATATATTTGGATGGTTTTAATGATTAAAGGTGCAAGAGAAATTTTTAAAAGTGATCTCAGGGCTATAAAGAATAATCCTGTGGTTCTAATTGTTTTAGCGGCGATTATTATCATCCCCTCAATGTACGCCCTGTTAAATATCCAGGCAACATGGGATCCATATTCTTTAACCTCTAACCTCAAAGTGGCAGTAGCCAATGAGGATACTGGTTCTGCTCTTAACGGGACCCAGTATAATGTTGGAGATATGCTGGTTGATGAGTTGAAGGGTAATGATAAATTCAGCTGGCAATTTGTTGATGAGGAAACAGCGCGTAACGGGGTTAAAAATGGAGATTACTACGCAGCTCTTATAATCCCTGGTAATTTCAGCCAGACTGTACTATCAATTGACACCACCAACCCACAGCAGGCCAGTATAGAATACGTGGTCAATGATAAACTCAATGCCATCGCCCCTAAAATGACCAACACAGGTGCTGACACGCTACAAACAAAGATCAACGATGAAATTGTGGAAACTATCGATGGTATCATATTCGGTAAGCTCAGTGATGTGGGAGAACTGGCCAAGGAGAACAAAGCAACATTTCTTAAAACTAAATCCATGTTAAATGAGTTAAATGGTAAGTTAGGAAACATTGATAAAGATCTGGTTCAGGCTAACTCGGTCATGGCCACTGTTAACGAAATATGGCCCAAGTTCAGTGCACAATTACCGGTGATGCAGAGTGAGGCTGATGAGGTCAAATCAAAATATGATACTCTGTACAATTACATTCAGAGTGACCCTACAAAGGCCCTATCCACAGTGCAGGATATGGAATCAGTGGATACTAAAATTATAACTGGCTTAAAATATGTTGATGCATTTTTAGTTGCTCTTTACAATCAAACCGGGGATGAAAATTTAAAACCAATCATCACCCAGGTCGAAGATGCCACTACCAAGGCAACCACAGTTCTCACCCTACTAAAAGAGGTTGAAGCAGATATAGCCAGTAGTCAGGACCCTTCAGGTAAGTTAAATCAACTTAAAAATTCCATTGACCAGATGGACAGTGCCATTAATCTACTGGCTAACAACCGGGATAATATTGATCAGGCCATCAGCACAGCATCAACTAAACTGGCCCTGGCCAACTCCAAATGGCCGGAAGTTAGAAGTTCAATCCAGATTGCAGCTGTTAAACTCAATTCAGTGGATGAAGCTGATCTGGACCGTTTAATTGCATTCTCTGAAACTGATCAAAATGGTGTGAAAAACTACTTTGAAAGTCCGGTAAAACTGGAAAAAACCCATGTTTATCAGGTAGATAATTATGGTTCTGCACTTGCACCGTTCTATATTGCAATATCATTGTGGATTGGTTGTATAATTGCAGTAGCAATGATCTCCATGCGTGTCAAATCAAGGAAGGATTACAGTGCTGAAACCGTGTATATGGGAAGAATGGGTCTATTTTTATTAATAGGTTTAATACAGTCGTTTATAGTTGCAGTGGGAGCCCTACTCCTGAACATACAGGTCTCATCACAGGCTTTGTTCCTGTTCACCACCATCTACATTGGTCTCTGTGGTATGGTAGTGGTTTACTCCATGACATCTGCCTTTGGAAATGCCGGGAAAGCACTGGCCATTATAATCCTGGTTCTGCAGATTACTGCCACCGGAGGAACCTTCCCAGTGGAGCTTTTACCCTCCTTCTTCCAGGCCATACACCCCTATCTCCCTTTGACTTATGCCATCGGAGCACTCCGTGAAGTGGTTGCCGGTGTTTTATGGAGCAATTTCTTATACTGCATAGGAGTACTGGCAGTATTCCCAGTTTTAAGCTTCATTCTAACGCTTATCATCAAAGAAAAGGTTGATAAGCGGGCACAATGGACGGAAAGTAAGTTGAAAGACAGCGGATTATTCTAAAATCATTCATTTTTTTTATTTTTCTATTTTTTAAGACTCAAATTTTTTTAATTATTTTTGGAGTTCTTGATATTATTTTTGGATTGTTCCGCTAAATTTTTTGATTTTCTGGTGTTTTTGCGTCTTTTTGTATTTCATCCTTCAAGTACTTCTCAACCACACTCTCTACCCCAATAATCATGACTTAAGGAAGGTATAGTATTTCACCCCCACAGCAAGGAAGGTGATAATTTTGAGGGTAAGTCAGGGAGTGCTTTGCGGACGGAGAGTGCAGCTTTATCATCCAGAATTATTCAATGAACATGAAGAAGTTGTTATTTTCACAAGAGAAGAATTCAGAAGAATGTACCAGTCCATGAATACGCAGATAGACCACATCACCTGCTTGGACATGAGTCTGGATAGGAGTGAGGAATGGAAGGTGGTTGGTGTCTGGCCTAAAATCATGGAACGCATCCGCCTGTTGGATTTGAACTTAGAGAGTATTTTCAGTAACAAACCATTACAAACCTATCTGGATACCTACATCTATGATACTGCTGATCTACCTGAAATGGTTGTTGAATCTTCAAGTGAAATGGTTACCGCAGAATCATTGGGTTTCACTTGGTCAAAATAAAATATTATGATTACATTAATGGAATCTGAGGGATCTATAACTGGAAAACGTTGATTTAAATGAAGTACAGTTACGGTGTTGTGGACCGGAAGAATATACTGACCTACCAACCCCACCTTTTCCAGAAAAAGGAGGACTTGCTGATTTTCCCAGGGAAGAATTTCCGGAAATGGCACAGTAACCTTACAGAGTACCTGGACGGAATCTACCAGATCAATGCCCATAACTGTGAAAAAGGAAGATCAACAAGTATTATGGATTTAAACCTGGCAAGGGGAATACTGGATGAAATCACCTATGAAATGGAAAACCTATTCAACGCGGAAAAAGACATGGACATTTCCTATTATTACATTTCAACCATGGATGAAAATTACAAAACGATTAAAACTAATTTTTATGGAAGATACAAGCATAAAATCGATATAAAAGTAGTTAACATCACACCAGAGTTAAAATACAGGCACATGATGGAAATTGTGGATTATGCTCATAAGTTATGGAGCCAGAGCAAAGACAGGAACCGTAAACTGAAAATAAAAAAACAGGAGATTATACTCAATCCGAAGGTTAAAAAAAGATCCTGATTTAGTAGGGGACTTTTTTTCCTTATTAATCCGTTAAGTGATGGTTTAAATTCTTTTTATAAGAGAAATACTCTTTTTAGAATAGAACACTTCATTATACAATGAAACACTCTTTTTATAAAACTTATACTATTTCACGTGGCAAACTATTACTTCTTTTTATAACATATATAACACCAGGAGATGGTTTTTTATGAGGTCGATCTGGTCAGGCTCTTTAAAATTCGGAACAATTTTCATACCCATCAGACTGTACGCTGCAAGTGAAAACCTCCACATAGGGTTTCACCTTGTTCATAAAACCGATTGTGGCCGTGTTCATTATAAAAAGGTTTGTGAAAAGGATGGTAAAGAACTTAAACCCCATGAAATCGCCAAAGCAATAAATATTGCAGGGGAATGCATCCAGTTCACCGATGATGAGATAAAAAATCTCCATCCATTCTCCACCCTGACCATGGAAATAATGGGATTCTGCAAGTACAGTGAAATACCCACAATTTCCCTTTCCAAACCATACTACCTCGGAACTGAAAACCCCAAAAAGAGTGGTACTGGAAAGAGCTTCCATCTCTTGAGGAAAGTCATGGAAACCAAAGAAAAAGTGGCAGTGGTAAAATGGGTTCAACGCAACAATGAATATATAGGTATGTTGCAAGCCCATGAAAACGGATTTCTCTTAAAGCAGTTACTCCATTTTGAACAGGTAAGATCACAGGAGGAAGTGGAGATCATCCAGTCCGAAGTTGATGAAGACCTCCTTGAAAAGGCGGTTAAGGTTGCAGATAGTATGACTTTTGATTTTGACTGGACCAGTTACTCTGAAACATATAATCAGCAGTTAATGGAATTGATTGAGAAAAAAGCTGCTGGCGAGGCGATAATACCTGAGATAAAACCTCCTGAAACCAGGTCCCTGGAAAAAGAACTGGAGAAAATGCTGGCAATGATGGAAGAATAGAATGTGGTGTTTTTATGGAAATGTTGGAGCCTATGCTCAGCAAGTTAATGGAGGGGGAAGTCAATTTATCTGGTGTCTGGATCAGTGAGCCTAAACTAGATGGTGAGAGGATCATAGCAATGCGTGAAGGGGATAATATTACTCTTTGGACCCGTAGACACATTGAAAGTTCATATAAATTCCCTGAAATCATTATGGATCTTAAAAAAAATGTGAAGGGGAATAACTGGATTTTAGACGGGGAGCTTACGGTCCCGGGAGGATTCCGGAAGCTTTTAAGACGTAACACTGAAGATAAACTGAAAATTTCCCTTTTATCCAGGAAATTACCGGCAACTTTTAACCTGTTTGACATCCTCCGCTTTCAGGGTGAAGATCTCACAGGCAAACCACTGGTACAGCGCAAAAAAGTGTTGTTAAATGCTGTAGATCCGGGGAAACATATCTGGATAATTCCTTTTAAAATAGTAACCACAGAAACAGTTAAAGAATATTTTGAGAAATCCCTCAAGGAGGGTTATGAAGGGTTAATCATTAAAGATGCCAGTTCCAGATATGAAGCTGGTAAACGATCAGGTAACTGGTTGAAAATCAAAAGATCAGAGACCATTGATGTTAATGTAATCGGGGCAACTAGAAGCACCGGAAGCATAGCTTTTGGGGCGCTTATCCTGGAGAAAGATGGCCAGTACTTTGGTAAAGTGGGCACCGGTTTTAGTGACACTAACCGATGGGAGATATTGAACTTCTTAGAACAAAATAAGGCTGAAATTGATGTTGATTTACCATTGGATGTTGATGTGCTTTTAACCACCCGCCCACTACCTGCAGAGATCAAAGCTAATGAAATTGTAAATGGTAAACCTCGAGCCCCGGTATGGGTGCGCTTCAGATGGGCCTAAAAAAATAAAAAATTTAGCAAATTCATTTGTAACCCTTAGGAAGTCCTCTCATAACAAATCCATTCATAATGATAAATGGGATTTTTTTAGATATTTTTAGTTTATACTTATTCTCCACTGGCAGTGGTGGTGAGCTTAACGTGTTCCACTCCTTTGAGCCTCATTATTTGTTCAGTGAGGTCTCGGATTTGTTGGGCGTCTCCTTTGACTACTATAACTTCCAGACAGTTCTTTTCGGTCATGTGGATGTGCATGGTGGAGTTAATGTAGTCCCTAAACTTGTGCTGGATGTCGGTGAGGTCTTCCATCACTCCGGTGTAGTGGTGGTCGTAGATAACAGCCACTATTCCCACCCGGTTCCCCTCCACCTCTTTCATCCATTGATAACGCACAATATAATCTTTCAAGGCATCTCTAATGCCTTTGGACCGTGAATTATATCCTCTATCCTTCAAAACCTCGTCGAAATCGTTTAAAAGTTTTTTCGGTAATGACATGCTTATTCTCATCATATATCCCACCCTGGTTAATATGCTTGTTATAACTATTATTAATTTATTAAGTAATAAATATTTCCCTCAAATGGCAAAAATTATTATTAACACATCCCTATTAAATGCATATTGTTTCTTCCGGACGCGCTATTACAACTGGATAATATTATTTTTTTAAAATCAAAGTTTATTTATGGTTTGAACCTATTTCCATAATTTTTGGCGGTTTTTAAAGATTTCCCAATCTGTTATGTAATGCTCTAGAACTAAAAAGACAGTTTAACAAGTTTTATGTATTGTTTCGAAGAGGGAGGATGAATTAAAGGACTTAAAGATTTATTTTAGTCTTTTTTTGCAATGATTAACACTTGAAATTAACTCTAAATAGTTTATTGCTTTAATTGTTATATGTTGATGATATACAGTTTCTAATTTGAAAGGTATGTGTCATGAAAATCAAAGAAAAACACAAACTCAGAAAAGTTGAAACGGAATTTGGCAGAAAACTTTACTCAGTTAAGGAGTCTTACTGGATTTTCTATAATGGAATACGAACCATAAAATACATGTTCAGGGCTAAAAAGAAGGGGGAAATAAGCTCAAAATTTATTGAAAGGCTCATGCTTGCAGTGACTGAAGTGAACGGCTGTGCAATATGTTCCTATGCCCACTCCAAAAGGGCTCTGGAGACTGGAATGAGCAATGAAGAAATCCAGAAGATGCTCAAGGGAATCATAGATGATGTTCCTGATGATGAAGTGGCAGGAGTCATGTTTGCCCAACACTACGCCGATACCAGAGGAACCCCTACAAGAGAATCATGGGGGCGTATTGTGGAAATTTATGGTATGTCCAAGGTAATGGGCATTCTGGGTTCTATTCGCACTATCATGATTGGAAATACCTATGGAATTCCCTGGAGTTCTTTTTTTAACCGACTGAGAGGCAGAGCTGATCCAAGGAGCAGTTTGATTTATGAGCTAAGCATGATGTTAGGAACCATTCTGGTACCCATCTCTATTATCCATGCTCTAATCTCTGATTTGTTTAGAGTACCCATTATTAACTTTAAAAAAATACAGTAGTGAAGTTCAAATCTAGTTTTTCTGGTTTTCAACGTCTGTTTCATGGTACTGGCCCAGCAGTTTTCCCTCTCCCTCTTTTTTCGGAAACTTGAAGAATACTATGGCCGCCCCGATTAGGATGGCAACCATCCCTGCAAAGTAAGTCCAGTGATCTCCTGCTAAAAATGAATATTTTGCAGCGGTTATGATCTGTGTGGAATATTCTGGATTCTGTTGTGCAAGGGCAGCAGCACTGGAGAATGATTTTTGAAGTGTTGCTTCTATGCTGCTGGTTATTTGCTGTTGGGCTGAGGTGGGTAAGCTGTTAATTTGTGAGGCAAATGACCGGGCATAGCCGGCTGTAAGCAGCGCTCCAAATATGGAAGTCATTATTGCACCACCGAAGTCACGTTGCAGGTCTGCAGTTCCCGAAGCCATACCCACCCTTTTAACAGGCACGGAACCTGTAAGAGAATGGGAAGCCGGGGTTCCGGCCAATCCCACTCCAATTCCTACAAATGCATAGGCTAACCCCACCTTCCAGTAAGGTATGTGATCCTGCCATAGGACTAACATTGTCAGGAAACCCAGCAAACAGAAAGCGTAACCTGCAAGAAGAGTGAATCTGGAGCCACGGGACTCAACCAGCTTGGCAGATTGGGGTGCGACTAAAATCATGAGTATTGCTGCTGGTAAAATTGCAAGTCCAGAATCTAGGGTCGAGTAGCCCAGAACATTCTGTAAAAACTGCTGACCGACATACATGGCACCCATTAAAGCCCCGAAAACTATTATTCCAGCACATGCTGCTACCCAGAAGATGCTGCGACTAGCGACTTTAAGGTCATAAAGGGGATTTTCCACACTGCGCTGGCGCCGTATAAATAAGATTCCTGAAGCAGTGGCAATGATCAATAAACTAATTATCAGGGTTCCAGAGTTAGGTACAGGGGCGAAGTTAATGGCCAGGATCAATGTTCCCAGAATGAGAAGAGACATTAACCCTCCAATGTTATCAACTGGATCTTTTGTTTCGTTAACATGATCTGGAATGAACTTAACTGCCATGACGAGAGCTACCACGGCTAGGGGCAATGTAATTAAAAATACAGAACCCCAATCAGCAAATGTTAACAAGTATCCGGAGAGTAAAGGTCCTAAAGCGGCAATGGCAGCCCCTATACCCGACCATAATGCGATAGCTTTTGTTCTTTTAGGATCGGACCACAAAGCAGCTATCAATGCCAGAGTGGTAGGGAAAGCCATTCCTGCAGCTAAACCACCAAGAATACGGGCACCAATTAGGATCTCAACAGAGGGAGCAAAACCAGCTATGATGGATGAGGGTATAGCCAGAAGAGTACCAAGGATTAGCATCATCTTTCGACCGTGATGGTCACCCAAAGCACCAAACCATAAAACTGATGCAGCCAGACCCAGGGAGTACCCCACTGCCACCAGATTAATCTGAACCTGTGAAGCATCAAAAGCAAAACCTATGGAAGGAAGAGCCACGTTAGCAACTGATAAATTCAGATTTGCAACTGCAGCGACCAGAATTAGGGTGGCTAGAGCTATCATTCCGGTTTCAGTATTTTTATTGGTTGTTGGTGTTGTATCCATTTTTATGCACCGTATCGTCTATTTACAGTAAGTATTATGTTGTAAGGATAATGTATATTTAATTACTGCAGTATCAAATTATTAGATTTTTTTATATATTTCAAATGTTTCTAAGGATGAAATTATTGAGGTTTGAGAGCTAAACTCAACGATTAATATTCTCAAGTTTTTAATCTTTTAGGTAATTCACCATAAAGTTGATCCGTTCTGATAATAAGCACCATTAAGGATAATACGGGCTTATTTTTTAAGACAATAATTTTTTAAGACAATAAATTAATTGAGGATAGAATAAGTTTATAAATTTTAAAAACAACTATATTATATTAAGGGATTGGAATATAAGGGGGTGAAACAGTGGAACCTGTAAAAATGAGCGGTAGTGCGATGTTAGTGCTTGGGATTATCATCGCAATTGTTATCGTGTTAATTCCAGGATTTATATACATATATGCTTGGTTAGCAGCAATATTCCTTATTATTGGTGGACTTGTAACCTTAATGCAAGGAAGCTAATTCTAGTTATAACCTTTAAATTTCTTTTTTTTTATTTTTGAGGCATTCTCATAAAATAAATATTTAATAATTTTTCAAAATTGTTTTTGCATGAGTTTAAATATGTCATTCTCCTTTTTTTGACATAAGGGGTCATTATGGGTTCTTTTATTGTTGTGTGCAGTGTTTATTATGTTTTTTTAGGTGTTACACAGTTTGTTAGGAATTTTATGTATTTAAATCCCCCAACAAAAATAAAAAAAAGTTAATCATGAAACTGCCTCATTTTTTTAATAAAAAAATATTCAATTAAATCTTAATCTGGGATGAATAGATTCTTTTTTTAATCACTTCCGCTTATTAAACCACCGATTGCTCCACCCACGCCCATAAATACTAGGTTTAAAATGAGTGCTATTATTACCATGGTAACACCTGTTGCTAGAGCTGCTGCAAAACCTGCAAGACCGCCAAAAATGGTGCCCCCAATTATAAGCAGTATTGCTAGAACTATGGCACCAAATGCACCTGCAACAGTGGCATTCCATAATCCTCCTATAATGCCCTCATGCACCCATAAACCCACAATCAATCCAGATAAAAACAGTGCTAAATTTACTCCCCAGTATGGATTCACATAAATCGCGAAAAGATTGGCCAATATTACAGCTAACACAAAACCTACAATTACTGGTCCCCATTTAACCATTTAAAATTCCCCCTTGGATGTTTATTCACCCTAAATTTATTTAAAACTGAAAATTTAATGATTTTATCCAAATATTAAGTTATACGCTGTTTCAGTGATAACTCCCTTGTCTTTTAAGAGTTTAGCTAGTTTTTCTAAATTTTCAGAGTTATCCGGTTCAGAAATGGTTTCAGGTTGTTGTTGTCGTTGTTCTGGTTCACCCTTTTGCGCACTCATCTCATTAACCGCTGTCATTTTCTTCGAGTTCTTCTTCTAGCTCCACCCCGTCCTAATGGTCCAAGATCTGGCATATAACCTCCTCTATATTAATTATGAACTTCATATTACCTAAAATTTTTCAAAGTTAATGAATTTTTAATCAAAGGATGAAAGTCAATAGAAAAATTAAATAAAAAATTGTTGGATCACCACATTCTAATAATTTCTCTTAATTATTAAGAATCTTACCAAAATTGGATGAATACAAGAATTAAAAGACAAAACAACCGCTTAAGATGTAGTTTCCAAGATGAAAGGATTAAATTAACTAAAAAGGCCTATTTGATGAGAAAGTCCCAGTTCTATTCTGGAATTATTGCTATTGCATCTATCTCAATCAACCAATCAGGATTTACAAGTCCAGCTACAAATAGAACAGTTATGGTTGGGAATTTTTGATTGTTTCCCCATTTTTCCTGGAAAACTTGAAATCCATCCTGTGGATTTTGTCCCTGAACAATATGAATATTAAATTTAACAACATTCTCAAGTGTTGCATCTGATTTTTTCAATATTTTTTCAATATTGACAAAAACTTGTTCTGTTTGTTTTTTAAGATTATCCTTGCCTACAAGAACTCCATTCTCATCAATGGCATTTTGTCCGCCAATAAAAACTGTCTCGTGATTTCCAGTAACAGATATTGCATGGGAATATCCCTGTGGGCTTGCCATATTTTCTGGATTGATGTAGTTTATTTTCTCCATAGTAAAATCTCCTCATTTTGTAATGGGAAATATTCTCTCGTTATATGCAATAAAATGAACTTGTTATATGCAATAAAATGATTTAACATTCCTAGTAATAATATAAATCCCTTTTTAACTCATTCCTTCCTTCAAAACATCAGAATATAGAAGTGAATTCAGTTAAAAAGCATAATTTATAATTCCAATTCTTTAAATTTAATGGTAAATTCAGTGCCATGGCTTCGGTCTAGTTCTATTTCACCATCAATCTGGCAGGTTAAATTGGTTACCAGCTGCATACCAAGTGATTCTGTGCTTTTAAAGTCTAGATCTTCAGGGAATCCTACACCAGTGTCACAAACCTTTAATACATACTCATCATTAATTTTATGGAAATCAATGTTTATATCACCTTTTATACCATCTGGGAAGGCGTGTTTCAGGCAATTAGACACCAGTTCATTCACAATCAAACCCAGTGGAACTGTAGTGTTAATATCTATTTCAAGGTTTTCCACATTTATGTTCATTTTTATGAGGCCTGGATCACCCTGGTAAGTGCGGAACAGTTCCATTGCCAGTGTCTGGATGTAATCTCCGAAATCAATACTTTTAAGATCTGTGGATTGGTATAATCGTTCATGAATGATTGCCATTGACCTGGCACGACTCTGACTTTCTTTGAAAATACCTAGCGCTTCTTCATCCTTAATATACTGTGATTGCAAGTTGAGAAGGCTGGATATGACCATTAAATTGTTTTTAACCCTGTGGTGGATTTCTCTAAGGAGCATTTCTTTTTCTTCCAGGGATGGGCTGATTTGTTCTTCCATTTGCTTGCGTTCAGTTACATCACGCGCTGCACCTAAAAGGAACCTTTTGTCCTTAATTTTCACTACGTGTGTTGTTATTTCCAATTCGATTTGCTTACCGTCTTTTTTAATGATAACAAATTCAGGCGCTATTATTGAACGTCCTAATGCCATTTTAGCTAAATTAGTGGCTACTTTTGGCATTTGCTTTTGCGGTATGAGTTGCGTAAATTGTATGGAATTTTTCCCAATGAATTCATCTCTCGTATAACCTGTGAGTTTCTCTACAGCCAAATTACAATCCACCACATTACCTTTAAAATCAACCAGGAAGTAAGCATCAGGTGCATAATCAAATAATATTTTTAATCTCTCTTCAGAACTTTTTAACTCATATTCTGCTTCTTTAAGTTTGGTTATGTCCCTTGCTGCTGCAAAAACACCCATAACCTCTCCAGACTCATCCCGATAAACCGAAGCGTTGTACAAAACTGGGGTTATGTGCCCTGTTTTGTGCTGGATTTCCAGGGGATAATCACGCACAAAACCCTCTTTAAACACTTGTTCATAACCTTCTCTGGCTTTATCTGGTTCGGTGAAATAATCTGAAAAATCAGAGCCTATAAGTTCTTCCCTTGAATGGCCGGTGACTTTCTCTGTAGCTACATTAACATCATTTATCTTACCTTCAGGACCAATTGTAACCAATGGATCCAGACTCACTTCGATTAAATCACGATTATATATGTTAGATTGTTCAAGGTTTTTTTCTGCTATTTTACGTTGGGTGATATCATGGATTAAGACCAGGTCAGCTGGCTGACCTTTCCAAACAGTTTTAGCACCAGTAATTTCAACCGGAACAAGTTCATTATTCTTGCTTACTACATAAGTTTCATGCGTTGAAGGAACAGTTTTCTCGGTGATTCGTGACTTATATATTTCAATTAGTTTATTTAGTTCATCAGGGGGGGCTAAATCAGTGATACTCTTTTTAATTAGTTCTTCTTTAGTGTAACCCGTTATTTCAGCTGCCATTTGATTAGCATACACATGAATACCTTTGTCCCCTGTTGCAATGAGGATACCCTCACTGGCATTTTCAGCAATGGCTCTGAAGTTTTTCTCGCTTTCAGAAAGAGCCAATTCAACCTGTTTACGTTCAGTAACATCCCGAGTAATGCTGGAACCTATGAAACCTTTATCTGTCCGTATGGGGAAATCTACTATTTCTACTATCCGACAAGTTCCATCATGTCTTTTTATTTCCATTTCGTGTCCCATGTTTTGGCTGGAAATTTTCCCTGTCTGACATAGTTCATTCATGCCCTTTTTCATTATTTCATGGAGTTTTGGAGTTTTATGTTCTTCTGTAACCAGTTGAAAAGTGACATCCCACATGAACCGACCTATAACATCTTCTCTTTTTAAACCGGTAATGTTTTCCTGTGCAGGGTTCCATTCAGTGATCCTTCCTTTTTCGTCGAATAAAGCAAAACCATCGTATGACTGTTCGATGATGTTGCGGAATTTTTCTTCACTTGCAATTAATTTTTCTTCACTTACCCCTGCCCTAATTACGTGTGATGTGGTGTTAGCCAAGTCCTCTAACAATCTCTCTTCTTCAAGACCAATTGTGTGCTGGCTGAAAAGTGCCATAACTCCAATAGGATTTCCCTCCGGAGAAAGAAGCCTGAATCCTGCAAAAGAAACAAGTCTCAGGTTCCGAGCCCATTCATGGTCATGAACTTGTGAGTTGTGTGTTACATCATTGGTGATGAATTTGGGATACTCACTGGAGGCAACACGCCCTATTTTGTAGCAACCGTAAGGTACTCTCCGGCAATCACCATCTATGTGGGTGTAGCGGCCTGAACTAACCATTAAATGAAGACAATGTGTCCGATCAATGCATTCATGCGGACCTTCAGTTATTTTAGCATGAATACAACCTTCTTCACAAAGATCGCCCTCTTTTATCATCCATATCCTGGCAAAATCAGCATCAAAAATATCAACTAGACCATCAGTAATGAACTTGAGTTTCTCACTTAAACTACCGGTGGCAATGAGTTGTTCTTTCAAATAACTCAATCTTGAAATCCTTTCGTCAACTTGAGATTGTTCAATTTCACATTTTTCAAGTTCCGAAATTCTTTGGTTTAATTTTTTCAATTCTTCAAGAAGCTTTTCCTTAGACTTCCCTTCAGTTTTCAATTGAAAAACCTTTTTTTTATGAAGCAAAAACTGATATTATTATGTTATTTATAATATTTATTTTTACTTCAATGGATTAAATCATGTAACTTGTGATGAAAAACTCAATTAATGAGTTTTTAGGGTTGTAAATCAAAGTTTAAATTAAAATAATCTTCAAATTAGGTTTCAAAAACATATAAACTATATTTATTAAGATTAGGTAGAAATGAATCTATTTTCCCATAAACCTTGTTTTAAAAATTTTTAATGAAAATTTGAAGCTTAAGAACATGATATTGCTTTAACATTGGATGTAGGTGGATAAAGAACCAGAATTATTTAGAAAGCTGATTAAGCCAGGATACACTCTAGCTCCTGAAGACAATCTTTTATTTTAATTATAATGGTTAAGTTTCAACAGTAACCATGAAAAAAATCTCTCAAAAAAGTGATACTACTTAATCAGAACCGGAAACATATGTTCCGTTCTAAATATCTTACTTATACTTCTTATATTGTTTTTCCAGTAATTTTCTGCTGTTTGAAGTACCATGGCCTGGTAAAAATATATTACATCCTGTTTTCAGGAGTTTTTCCCAGCTAGTGATCATGGAAGGCACATCATCTGCAAAAGCGGGGAAAACCGACCACCTGAATATTCCAACCATGGCATCCCCAACCAAAGCCACTTCATTATCGACTATTAAACTCATTGAACCTTTAGAATGGCCAGGAGTATGAATTAAGTAACATTTGGGTGTGAGAAGGTGCTTTTCACCCACTAAATAATCAGGTTCTACATGGGGGTACTCATTGAAGTACTTAATTTTCCTTCCAATTTTCACCAAAAGACGAGTAAGTGGATTAGTTCCTTGAGGAATTGTTGTTTTTCCGCGCTCTAAATTATTTGCTTCACTTTCTTGAACCATTATTCTAGCTTTATAGTTCTCTTTTATCATTGCTGCATTTCCAGTGTGATCAAAATGGGTGTGGGTTAAAATTAGATATGATAAGTTCCTTTCACCAAGCAGAGGATCCAGTTTTTTCATGAGCTCTTTTTGTGAGTTTTTCAGACCAGTGTCTATTAAAACTGAGGTATCATCATCCAAAACCAGATAAGTATTGGATCTACCTTTAGTGACCAGGTAAATTGTGCAACCACTGGTTGTGATCCATTTTTTCATTTTTTAAGTCTCTAAAAATCAATTTAACATGATGAAATTATTAATTTAATACTAGAATGATCCATGTATGATTTTGTTCATCCTAGTACCTAAACTATTTTTCTAAACTTTTAATCCGGCTTTGTAACCTGCTTCAACTGCATCCAGACCGTTTCTAGTAGCATCACCAATTTCTAATATTTCTAAACTCTTTTCAAATTCTTTAAACTGATCTTTAATTGGTTTAAGCATACTGGTAATAACAACAGTATCAAAACCTTTTAATTCCTCTGTTTTATCTTTCTTGTCAATTAAAACTCCATCTTCAGTTATGGATAAAACTTTTTTGCCAGTCAAGATCTCTACATTATTCTTTTTAAGAGCTTCAAGCATCAAAATCCGCATTCCAGCAACTAAACTTGGTGCGATCTCTTTATTTTTAGTTATTAAAGTTACATCATGACCATGGATTGCTAAGTGTTCTGCGGTTTGAGGTCCACCGAAATCACCCCCTATAACCAGAACATTTTTACCCACATTAACTTCACCGGAGAGCACATCATTGGTGAACACTACATTTCTACCTTCTGCTCCAGGATACTTTGATGGGGTTTGTTCTGTCCCGGTGGCAACTATTAATACATCAGGGTCCACATCTTCTATTAATTCTTTATTTACATTAGTATTGAGTTTTACGTTTACTCCCAGCTTTTTAAGCTGATTTTTTTGCCATATAATTAGTTGATTAAGATCTTCTTTTCCGGGAGGCATTGCTGCCAGCAGCCACTGACCTCCCAGCTTGTTACTTCTTTCATAAAGATGAACTTTATGTCCCCGTTTTGCAGTTACTATTGCTGCTTCCATACCGGCAGGTCCACCGCCAGCTATCATAACCTTCCTTCGTTTAGCAGCTTTTTTTAAAGTAAATTCAGCTTCACGTCCGCAAGAAGGATTTACAAGACATTTTATTGGTTTATTTTGGGCTAATAGTCCTATGCATCCTTGTAAACAGCCTATACAAAAGTTTATATCTTCTGTTCTTCCTTTACGGGTCTTTTTTGGAAGTTTGGGATCTGCAAGCGAAGCACGGCCCATTGCAACAAAATCCGCCCTTTCTGAACTTAATATATTTTCGGCCATTGCAGGATGAGTTATTCTGTTGACAGTTATTACCGGTATTTTAACAACGGAACGAATTGCCTCAGCGTACTTAACCGCCCAGGCATGTTTTACTGAAGATGGGGCAATAGTGTATTGTTGACTAGCATTGACTCCTACTGAAGCATGAATTGCATCTGCACCTTCATTTTCAAGCATTAACGCTATCAATTTTGTATCTTCAACAGTTAAACCACCATAAACCAGTTCATCAACAGAAATTCTAAATATTACAGGATAGTCCTTTCCAGTTTTCTCCTTTATAGCTCTCAAAGTTTCCAGAGCAAAACGTGCCCTGTTTTCCAGATTACCCCCATATTCATCGGTTCTTTTGTTGGAAAATGGAGATAAAAATTCACATATCAAGTATCCATGGGCTCCATGAACTTCAACTCCATCATAACCTGATTTTTTAGCATAAAAAGCAGCATTTGCATAATCCTCAATTATACTTTTAATCTCTTCGGCTTCAAGTTCCCTTGGAACTTCCCCAATTACAGGATCAGGTATTGGAGAAGGAGCTACAGGTTTTTCTCCAATAACTGCTTTTGTTGTTTGTCTGCCTGCATGGTATATCTGGGCAGCTATTTTAGATCCATATTTGTGAACAGCTTGGGTAAGTTTCTTATGACCATCGATCTGATCATCATTCCAGAGCCCAGGTAGGTTTGGAAATCCCCCTACTCCTTTATTGATAACTTGATCTTCAGTTATTATTAATCCCCAGCCGCCATGGGCCTTAGCTTCATGATATGCAATTAAACGATCCGTTACTTTTCCCTCTTCATCTGCATACATGGTTGCCATTGCAGGCACCACTAAACGATTTTTTACTTCCATTTTCCCTATTCTACCTGGTTTAAATATTTCTTCATATTTCAACTCATTTGACACAGAATCGCCCCTAAATTGTATTAAAAAGCTAATAATAATCCTAATAATTATTTCTATCTTAGTTTACTAATTTTTTTAGGTAATTTACATTATTTTAGTTCAAGAAGAAAGTTTAAGTACTTTTTTTAACCACATGGTAACTAGCTTACCATTTGGTAATGAGGTTTTATTTATGGAATTTAAATGGTGCACTGAAAATAATCCCTGTCCAATAGATATTGGAGTAGATTATATTAGCAAAAAGTGGAGTCTCAGAATAATTAAGGACATGTTCTTTGGTAAAAAACAGTTTAAAGAGTTTTTAGAATCTAATCCTCATTTAAGTGGTAAAGTTCTTTCAGAACGTTTAAGGGATCTTCAAAAATTAGGAATTGTAAAGAAGAATGTGGTGAGCTCATCCCCTTTAAGGGTAGAATACCAACTAACTGAAAAGGGAATGAAATTGAACCGAGTTATATTTGAACTTGCAGCTTTTGGCCTAGAGGTCTGCCAAAACAACAATGAAAATTATAAGGATGAAGTAATAAAATCAATGAAAGAAGCTTTAAATATAACTGATTAATCTTTATCATTTCATCCATGAGTTTTACAGCTGTTTTTATTCATTACCAATAGAATCAACATTAATATTCAGTTATATCAAACACTTTTCTGTCAAAGGTTCTTCTGCAATTTATTCCTTGGATGAATTCAAAGAATTGAAAAGACATAATAACAGCTATGTGTTATATTTTTAGAGATGAAAAAAGAGTTGAAGGAACTTAAGGGTGAGGTTTAAGGTTATTTTTTTGAATTTAATAATGAGATTAATTTTTTATATTCATTACTAACACATTTCCCATGCATCTTCATTGAATTCTAACTTTTAGTCAGTTTTAATTCTAGTGCCAATGATTCCACCTATTACTCCAATTATGACTGGGACGATGCCTCCACCAAATATTAGCATTATTATTGAAAGTAAAATCAGGATTAGGCCTCCATTTTTTCTCTCAATGAATGCTGCTGACCATATTGTGACTATGATGCCCATGATAATGGCTAGTATTCCGGTTAATAGAAAGTTGGGAATTATAGTTATTGCCGGTTCTCCTGCCGTTGCTTGCATGGCAGGGTAAGCCTGTACATATATTCCTTCTGGAGCTACGCTGCCCTGAAGCACTTCTCCAATACCATGAAACACTCCACCCCCAATTCCAGCGAAAATACCAAGAATTGAGGCTGTAACTCTAGTTTTTTTCATTTAATATCCCCTTCCTTAACTCATTAATTAGTAATAAACTAAAACAACCCACTAAATCTCCGGACCAGTTCTGCAATTTTCTCATCGCGCTGTTTGTTCCAGATTACTATGCCTGTGCCTGTGATTATTCCTCCCTTGGACTGGCAGATTTTTTTCATTTTGTTAATTGCTTGGTTACCGCCTGTCCAGTTAAAGCGTGTGCCTTTAGTAACAAAAAGTGCAATTTTTTTGTTCTGAAGTGATGGTATCTGCTCTAGATATGTTTTCATTGCCAGAGATAGGGCAAATGCATGCACCGGAGATCCAAAAATTAACGCATCATATTTGTCTACTTCTGGTGGGTTCTCAATGGTTATATTTTTACCTTTCGGTTTATCTCCTCCCACCATTTTCACCCTTTGGATTTTTACATCATTTCCATCATTTAAAAGTCTCTCTTGAAGCTTTTCGGCAACTTCATAAGTGTTACCGGTGTATGAATGGACTATAATTCCTATTTTCATTAAATCTCCTCCTTCTTTTCATTTATCATATCTGAAATCTTAACTTCAGGATGGTGATAATTTTTAATACCCAGATCCGCGTCTCCAGGGGTAATGGCTCCATTTGGACACCAATTGAGGCAGGCGAAACAATTTATGCAATGATTTGACCATACTGGTTTATTGTTCACTATTTCAATATTGCTCTGGGTGCAGATTTTTTCACAAGTTCCACAGCCTGTGCATTTTTCATTTGAGGTGAAGGCTAGTGAGTCAATGCCATTGAATAGCATACGATTTAAGAATGCTAAATAAACAGGAACTAATTTTAAGATTCGAGTGTTAAAAAAGCTGAAAAACAGAATACTTGTCTCTATTTCATCTGTTTTCATGTTTTTTATATCTTCACATACCTCATCAACTCTATTTTCCCAATTATTAAACATCATTTCCTGTTGAATTTCAGTTAATTTTCCGGATCCTAACCCATTTTGAGGCATTTCGACTGCAAATCCAGCGGATAGGTGACCTCCATAGAAGTTAATAGTTTTTTCAAGATGTTTTAAAGATTTAGATGGTGTTACTCCATAGGTACATATTGCGAAAATGTACTTGGATTGGATATTTTCAAGTTTAGAGATGAATGTTTCCATGAATTGGGGCGGTTTAAAGTCATAAATAGGAAATACAAGTCCGATAATTTCTGCTTTAGAAGTTATGCTTTCCTGGTTTATCACCGACATAATTGGTGTCAAAATAGCATTCAATTTTGTTGCAACATCTTTAGCTACTGCAAATGAATTACCTGAACCTGAAAAATAATAAATTTCTGTACTCATATTATCACACCCACCAAATTTTTAACTTAATTTATTTCCTCCTCAATTTTTATAGCATCAAACATGAATCTGGTATGGTTAATCATTTTTTCCAAACCGAGCTTCATGAAAGAGTCAAAATCTTCATCATATTTAAGGATAAAATATTCAAAAAATAGGAAAATTGCATAAGACCAGTATTCATAGGCCAGTGTTCTGGGGTTTACGGGTTTGATCATCTTTTTTTCAATCATGATACTGAATATATTTTCCCATCCTGCCAGGGGTTCTTCTAATAGTTCTTTCTTGAAAAATTCCCGTATTTTTTCATTGCGATAGGTTTCGATGCAAACTAAGCGCCATATTTTTTCCATCTGGGGGATGTTGATGCGGTCCATGAACATTTGGGCACCATCCTCAAAAAACACTTCAGGGCCCTGATCCATCAATTTTCTGCTCTCTTCCTCTGGAAGGTCGTTTTGTGTGATTTCTGATTTGAAATAGTCTATTATGGCATCTAAAATGGCTTCTTTGTTTTTATAATGATTGTATATTGAACCTTCTCTTATTCCTGCTTCTTTAGCGATTTCCCGTACTGTTACATCGTTAAAACCTTTTTCAGAGAAAAGATCAACTGAAGCATCAAATATTTTTTCTTTAGTGGTTTTTTTAGCTTCGGTTTGAGAATTTGAAGCTTTGATATCTTTATTTTGCATATAATTAATAACTCCTAAAAATATTTCTGAACAAACGTTTGTGCAATTCTTGCAAGATACTATGAAACTTCTAATATAATAAACTAACGTTTGTTCAGTAAATTGGTGATGAAGCATTAAATTCATCGATGAGGTTTTAAAGTTAGATTAAGTTTAAACCTGGAATTATGGCTGAAGAAGAGCTTTTGAAGTTGGTGGGAAATTCCTAGAACTAATCTATTATTCTTGGCGAATGACATTTAGATTTATTTTCCGATAAAACTATTTTTAATCACTTTTTAACCTGTGAAATCAATCTTCGAGAACTATTAAACGAATAAAGAACAGTATTGTTTGTTTATTTTTCGAATTTGAATTAATTTCATGATATATTTGATCATAAGCAAAGTATTATATAAGAGTTATGAATATATATTCATAATATGTCTAGGCCAAAAAGATGTAGAAAGATATTCTAACGAACCAGAAATAAGATGTTTCAAACCAGATTTTAAGGATTATAGTCAGGAATCTGGGACCATAGATGTTACCATGGACGAATTTGAGGCCATAAGACTTAAAGATTACCAAAAAATCAACCAGGAAAAGGCAGCAGAAATCATTGGGATATCACAGCCTACTCTACACAGAATTTTAAATTCTGCTAGATGGAAGATAGCCAATGCATTGGTAGATGGCAAAATCTTGAATATCAAAGGAGGAGATTACATGACAGCTAAAATGAGATATAAATGTGAAAAATGTGGATTTGAATGGCACAGTCCCCTGAAAGAATATGAAAAATGTCCAGATTGTAAATCTGAGGACATATACGCCATTAATGCAGAGCAAGAAATCCAAAGGCCCATAGGGCAGCAGGGAATGGGGAGAAGAGGTCGTGGTATGGGTGGTGGAGCAGGCCCTCCCCAGGTGTGTAAATGTCAGCAGTGTGGATACGAAGCTCCTAAAACTCCTGGAGTGCCATGCAGAAACGATAAATGTCCCGAATGCGGTGCTCTACTTTGCGGGGCAGATTAAAACATTTCTTAATGGAGGAATATAACAATGGTATTAATATGCGTTCCCAGTCTTGATAAAAACGGTTTAAAGGGAGAAATATCCCAGCACTTTGGAAAGACCCCCTACTTCGTTTTAATCAAATGGGAAAATGATAAAATTGAAACTTTTCAGATTATGGAAAGTAATGGAAAACACATGGGTGGACAAATGACTCCCGGCGAATTCATCGCTGGTTCAGGAGCTAACACACTTTTATGTGGTAATTTAGGCCCTAAAGCTGTTCAAATGCTCCAAAATGCAGGAATTGAGGTGTATAGTGGAGCATCAGGAACAGTAATAGAAGCAGTTCAGGATTGGGCTGAAGGAAAACTGAAACAAGCCAGCATGGACTCAGCCTGCTCAGATGGCCATAGTTAATCCGATTTATCTTAAGTTTAGTGGGATGATTCTTTGAAAGCAAGTATGAAAGAAAAAATTTCAGAAGAAGAACATAAAAAACTCTTAATGCAACAGGAAATTACCATAGTAAAGCGGATGGGCAATATAAATCATAAAATTGCTGTAATGAGTGGTAAAGGGGGAGTGGGAAAGTCAACTGTCGCTGTTAACCTGGCAGTGGCCTTTGCTTTAAAGGATTATAAAACCGGTTTAATGGATGTTGATCTCCACGGCCCGGATATTCCCCATATGTTGGGGGTGGAAAAGGCAGTTTTAGATCAATCACCCGAGGGTATATTGCCGCTTGAAGTGAGGGAGAATTTGGAAGTTTTATCAATAGAATTCATGTTACCGTCCAAAGGATCTCCCATCATCTGGAGGGGGCCTCAAAAAACTGGTGCCATAAGACAGTTTTTATCTGATGTCATCTGGGGAAAACTGGATGTTCTGGTGATAGACAATCCACCGGGAACTGGAGATGAACCATTAACAGTCTTACAATCTGTTAATCAACTGGATGGTGTGGTCATGGTTACCACCCCGCAAGCAGTGGCAGGAGAAGATGTTAGAAAGTGCGTCAACATGGTTAAAAAGTTGAACATCCCAATAATCGGGATCATTGAGAACATGTCTGGTTTCACCTGCCCTCATTGTAAACAGGAAATTGATATTTTTGGAAAAGGAAAAGGAAAAGAACTGGCAGAAGAATTGAATGTACCATATCTGGGAAGCCTCCCACTGGAAACCGATGTTATGGAAAATTCTGATCATGGAAAACCATTCCTACTTCATGATTCAGAATCCGAAATCTCCAAAAAATTCTTGGAAATATTTTCTAAAATTGAAAATAAGATTCAAAAATAAGATTAAAATCAAAATAACTAAAAATTATCTAAAAATAGAGGTGATTAGATGAAAGTAGCAATAGCAGCCACTGGAGAAACCCTTGATTCACAGGCCAGCCCAGTGTTTGGAAGGTCATCCCACCTGATAGTGGTAGATATAGTAGATAAAGATTTCAAAGATTTTAAAGCCATACCAAACCCAGCCGCAACTGAAGCAAGTGCAGGAATAAAAACTGCTCGACTAGTTGGGGATGAAAAAGCACAGGCTCTCATATCTGGATCAGTTGGTCCCAATGCATTTGAAGTCTTAAAACAACTGGAAATAAAGACTTACCAAATGGTTCCTGGAACTGTTGAAGAAAATTTAACTCTCCTGTCCCATGGCAAACTGGAGGAACTTACACCATCTGCTCCTCAAGGACGTGGCATGGGAATGGGGGGAAGAAGAAAATAATAAAATTGTATTATATTTGCAACAATTTAATCACAGGAAGTTCTTATGAAAATTGCAATAACTGGTGGAAAAGGTGGAACCGGAAAATCAACTATATCCACAGCCCTGGCTCTGGAGTTATCTGGTGAACATAGGGTATTATTGCTGGATGCAGATGTTGAATGTCCTGATGATCATATAATTCTCTCAACAACTCGTGAAAAGGTAAAAAATGTCCATGTCATGCTCCCAGGGTTTAACCAGGAAAATTGTTCAAAATGTGGAAGATGTTCGGAAGTCTGCAGGGAAAACGCAGTTGTATTTATCAAAGACAAATATCCATTCATTATTGCTGGGCGGTGCAATGGTTGTGGGGCTTGCCTCATCGCCTGCCCTTCCAAAGCCATGGATGAGGGTCAGCAAGTAATTGGGGCCATATATCAGGGGCAATACCAACAATCATATGGAAAAAACTCAGATAATCTCCTTCTAGTCTGGGGTGAGATTGATGTGGGTTGTGAATCTACCTCCTTAGTAGTCAATGCTACCAGAGAATACGCTGCCAACATGGTTTCTGATCATGACTATGTCATAATAGACACTGCCGCAGGAACACATTGTAATGTTATTTCAGCAATGATGGGTGTGGATTTAGCCTTGGCAGTGACAGAACCAACTCCACTTGGAAAACATGACCTGGAATTAATCCTTCAACTATTAAAAATCATGGAGATACCTACACAAATAATCCTTAATAAATCGGATATAGGGGATTCTAACATTATTGAAGAAGTTTCCATGGATAACAGTATTCCTTTTATTCAAAAAATTCCATACGAAAGAGACATATTTAAAAAACACTCCAGAGGTCAGCCGGTGATTCATAAAACCATTGAAGAACTTGCTCATACCATAACCGTAAAATTTTCTGGTGGAACCGACAAATGAAAACAATTACCATACTATCTGGAAAAGGAGGGGCTGGAAAAAGCACTTTAACCGCTTCATTATCTGTAACGCTTGCCAGTGATAATAAAGTTGTGACAATTGACTGTGATGCTGATGCACCTAATTTAGCTCTTGTTTTAGGTCTTGAAAAGGAAAATTTTGACAGCTGGGAATCATTAACAACCAGTGAAAAAATTCAATTTTCCAAAGATAAATGCAAGTCACTAAAATTCTGCCCCACATGCCAGGGTCTTAAAAAATGTATGAATGCTTGCAATTTCTCAGCCATCACCTGGAACCCGGAGGAAGACCTGCCTGAGATAAATGAACTGTTATGTGTGGGTTGTGGTGCCTGCCAATTAGCCTGTCCAACAGGAGCTCTTACTCTTAAAGAGGTTGAAAATGCCAGGATAGGTTTGGGGAAAACTCAATATGGGTTCCCCATAGTTTCTGGACAGCTTAAAATAGGAGAATCTGGTTCTGGTAAAGTGGTAAACGCACTTAGAATGAAGGCCTCTGAAATTGCTGAAGATATGCAGGCGGATTACATGATCTTAGACGCAGCTGCAGGTGTTGGATGCCCAGTAATCGCTTCATTAACGGGATGTGATTATGTTATATTGGTAACTGAACCCACTTCAGCGGCATTTTGGGACCTTAAAAGAGCCATAAAACTTGTTGATCATTTCAACATCCCCTGTGGTGCGGTTATCAATCGGTGGGGAATCAACAAAGACCTCACCTACCAATTACAGGACTACTTCCAGACTAACAATATACCCCTATTGGGGATGATACCTTATGATACTAGATTCATCGATGCATTGGTTAATCTAAAACCAGCAGTTGTATATGAACCCAATTTTAAGACAATTTTTGAGGATATACTAAACAATTGTATTTTAGACATGCAAAAAATTTCCATATAAATTTCATGTGATGGGAGGAAAGTGTGGTAATGGAGAAGAAAACTTCAAATCGGTTAAAAAAAGGAGAAACAGCAGCTAAATATTCAACCCTGGTTAATTTATTTCTTGCCATTATTAAAGGAGTGGTGGGAGTTTTATCTGGTAGCATAGCTTTGATAGCTGATTCTGTTCATTCTTTTACGGATATTTTTGCTTCATTGGCAGTATACATTGGACTGAGGCTTTCCCGAAGAAAACCAGATGAGAAGTTCCCTTACGGTTATTATAAGTTTGAAACCCTAGCATCCTTAGTAATATCAGTTATAATTATTATAACTGGTTTCGAGATAATAATTGAGTCCTTAAACGATATTTTAGCCCCAAAAACTATTGAAATACCTTTAATTGCACTTTCAGTCGCTGTACTTTCAGTCGCTGTTTCCCTCCTTTTGGCCCGGTACAAAGAGAGAGTGGGAAATGAAATAGGGTCCCCTGCACTTATAAATGATGGTAAACACAGTCTAGTGGATGTTTTTTCATCAATCATAGTTTTTGTAGGTATCCTTTCTGCATACATAGGATACCCGGTTCTTCAGGGTGTTGCCAGTTTTGCAGTGGCATTGCTCATCATGTATATCGGATTAAAATTCGGGAAAGAGGCCATACTTGTTCTCCTGGATGCATGTCTTGATCCAGAGATAGTGGAAAATATCAAGTCTATTGCAACCAATTTTAAGGGTGTTGAAGGAGTGCATGATATTAAGGTGAGAAGATCCGGCCCTTTTGTATTTGCAGAACTTCACCTGGTAACAAAAAAGAGATTACCCCTACAAAAAGCAGATGAAATTTCCAGAAGTGTTGAAAAATTAATAAAAAAAGAAATAAATGATTTAGATACAATAACAATCAAAACTGAAGGAGAAAAAAAATCAATAATCAAAATTGCTGTTCCACTTGAGGATAATAAAGGTTTGAGCTCACATATTTCAAAACATTTTGCAAAATCTCCCTATTTTTTAATTGCGGATGTAGCCAGTGGTGAAATAAAAGATTTTCAAATAAAGAAAAATATCTCTATGGTTTATGAACGAAAAAGAGGCCTTAAAACTGTTGAATTTTTGAAAAATGAAGATGTGGATATTGTTCTTTTTGAGAAAGAAGTGAAGGAAGGACCTACCTATGCTTTATCCGATGAATTAATTAAAGTTTTAAGTCCGGAGGGTATAACATTGGACGAGATTTTACTAAATGCTGCTATAGAAGAGCAGCAATAAAAAGAGAATTAAATTATATTTTGTGGATATAATTAATGAAATGTTTTAAGAGAAAACATCCAAAATTATGGGTATGCATTGCAGAATATTTATTTCATTCACTTTTTTTGACCTTAATTCCAATTAATCCACCTATGGCTCCTAGAATTGTGCTTATTATTATGGATAATTCAAAGATAATATACGCTGCTAACACTGTATTAACACCGGGTATAATTCCAATTTTGATAGATGTTAAATTTATGATTGTGGTTATTGTTTCAAAGCCTATTATCAATATTAAAGTGATTATTAAGCCACCAATTACTCCTGAAAATATTCCTACAATAGCTCCGTCTTTTAAATCCATTTTATCGTAATCTTCGTATCCTTGACTAAAGTAGGAGGCTAAAAATCCTCCGGTTAAGGGGCCTAAAAAGAAGAGGGGGAAATAAATTACAATGAGGATGATAGTTAAAACTGCGTTAATGAGCCCGCTTAATCCAATAATTTTCCAATCAGCCATTTTAACCTCCAGAATTGAGAAAAATATTTAGTATTAGTAACATTTTTTGTTTATCAATATGATTCAACATTTGCCAATACAATTCTCAAAGCCAATACAATTCTCAAATATTATGTAAATAGAGTATTTCATTAATTTTATATCAATTCATCCCTTATTTCATCGCACACATAAAATAATAGAAGTATTTTATGTATATTCATACTAAAACTGTATTATATTCTCATATATTCTACTAGTTATTGATTTAATTATTTTACGGGGAATTTGTATGTTTATTATGGTGCAGCAGGTGTGGTTAATGTTGAAAGTTCCAGTATAATCATTCAATAAAGATATTTCATATGTTGAAGGTGTATTTTTCTATTAAGTCTAAAAAAATGGATTTATGAACTTTAATCGGAACTTGTCTACTGAAAAAATAAAAAAATAATGGGTATTAAATACCAGTGGCGACTGCAGTGGCACCTCCATATGGAGCAGAGGTACTTTGTGAAGCGAGTGTTTTCCCACCTTTAGTTATTGAAACGGTTAAAACTCCATTACCTCCATCTGTTTTACGGGCAGCAGCAGTCACAGATCCAGTTACACTACCTATATTATTTGTTTGATCTCCCGTACCTGCTAGTGAACGATATCCGAATGGACCACTTACATCAACCGCCCAACTACCGGAATAACTTACCACCACATTAACATCATTAGACGCCGAAGCATTGGAGATGGATGTATTAGAACTCGGCGAGTTATTACTGGAATTGGTATTGCTTGAAGTACATCCAGATACTGCCACAAAACAAATAACCAAAACTAATAAACCTATTTGGAATATTTTCACTTTATCCCCCTCCCTTATATTTCCATATTGGTATGTTATTTTTATGGTAGTTATGTCACTTATTTTTTACTTAATCCTGATGATGCTATCTATAAAGATGAACTTGATGGGGGAATTAAAATTGCCAGAAAACAGGTAGATTATTTCATGAAAACACAGGAACAAGCAATAGAAGGATCTTCTAAAAGCCTGATGAAGATGGCTCCTAGGAGGTTACCAGTCATATATTGTTTTATAATCTCTTTAAATTAGATGAAAAGTGTTGATTACAATCTCAAGGTCTTTTTCGATGCTGGTAATATTTTTATCAGGACCTGGAAGCGCATAAATCGTGTACATAGTTCCATTTTTCATAAACCATGTTTTTATTAGTGGTTTATTGTCCTGGTTAAGTGCTGAAATTTGATATGCTGGAAGACCATCTACAGTCAGTTCTTTTTCAGATATTATGGTCCAATTCCTGTTTTGGATTTCCTTCTTCTCAGAACTAACATATTCTGATAAAGTACGATTATATGTGCCTGTATAGAAATGAATATAATCCATATTTTCAGTGGTTCCTCTGCCTATGGAAAACAAGTAATTACCATCATCATTTTGCAATTGATAAAAAGTCCATGTATTCGAGGAATTAAAAGATACCCCATCACTTACATAATGTTTTAAACCATCAGATTCAGTTTTATATACATTATCCAGTGCGTCACCGGAGGTACATCCTGAAACAGCCACAACACTAAAAATAAGGATCACTAATCCAATGGAACTAATTTTTGGCAACATATATTTTACAATCATACAATCTGTCTAAAATATTTTTTTCTTGCCAATGGATATCCCATAATGTGTAAGCTTCTAGAAAATTTCTTTTGAATAATAATCATGAAATGGTTCAAAAAGGTTTATTTAACATTTAAACAGATTTGAAGAATGAAAATTCATAACGAGTGGCCTTTTTTGGTGATTGATATTTAAATCTACTTGTAGGCATCTAATTAATGTATTAATTAGGAATAATCTGATTGAAAATTATCCAAGTAAACATGGTCTAATTTATGATTGATTTCAATATAAAAAATACAATTAAATTATTACATCTATTCATTAAATATTTCATGGTTTCATTCTTTTCATGTCACCATACACACAAATAATATTAATTATAGATTATACATTGGTTATTCCAATGGCAAATAAGAAAATTCTTCTGGTGGAAGATGAAAGCATAGAAGCCATGGATATTAAGCGTACCTTGGAATCATTTGGTTATGAAGTTCCTTATATCGCTTCCAGTGGTGAAGAAGCTGTAGAGAAAGCTTTAGAAATCATGCCCGATCTTATTTTGATGGACATAGTTCTAAAAGGTGACATTGATGGTGTTGAAGCGGCAGCTTTGATTAAAAACTTAAATATACCTCTTATTTATTTAACTGCTCATTCTGAAGAGAATACAATCGAAAGAGCCAAATTTACAGAACCCTATGGATACATAATCAAACCCTATGATGTTAATGGGCTTAAATATGCTATTGAACTTGCAATTTACAAAAATCAGATGGAAAACGAATTTAAAGAGTCAGAAACATATTACAGGACAATTTTTGAGCACACTGGGACTGCAACAGTTATTCTTGAGGAAGATACAACCATTTCATTGGCAAATGCAAAATTTGAAAAGCTCAGTGGTTATGCGCGGGACGAATTAGAGGGTAAAAAAAGCTGGACAGATTTTGTAGTGAAGGATGATCTTAAAAAAATGGAAGAATATCATCGTCTTCGTAGAAATGATCCTGCTTCTGCACCGATATTTTATGATTTCAGGTTCATCGATAAGCAGGGCAATATTAAAAACATCCACTTAGATGTTGACATAATACCAGGCACCAAAAAGAGCGTATCATCTCTTCTGGACATCACCAAACGTAAGCAGGCTGAAATGGCATTACGTGAAAGTGAGGAACGATACAAATCAATCTTCGATAAATCCATTGATGCAATCTACATCCATGATTTCCAGGGGAATTTTATTGATGCCAATCCTATTGCTCTTTCGATGCTTGGCTATAGAAAAGATGAAATAGAAAAAATGAGTTTTGCTTCCTTGATATCTCCAGAACAAATTCCCCACGCATTCGAGATCATTAACCAGATTAAAAATGGTGGTTATCAGAAAGAAGTCTCAGAGTATAGACTCCAAAAGAAAGATGGTAGTAAAATCTATGTAGAAACCAAGAGTTCTTTACTCAGTTTTCCAGGGGGAAAAGATCTAATTCAAGGTATTGCAAGGGACATAACTGACCGTAAGCTTGCAGAAGAAGCATTGAAGGAAAGTGAAAAGAGTTACAGGACTATATTTGAAAATAGTGGAATTGCTCTTTTGACTTTCAAAAACGATGGCACCATCATCATGTTTAACTCTGAATGGGAACGACTCAGTGGGTATTCCCGTGAAGAGGTGGAGGGTAAAATGAAATGGATGGAAATTGCCCATCCAGACCACCGAAAAAAGATGATGGAGTATCACCAGCAGCGGATAAAAGATCCTGACTCGGCACCCCCGGAATATGAAACAGTTTTCATTAAAAAAAGTGGAGAACAAAGAGTGGCGTATATCGCAGTTACTGCTCTTTCCGGTACCAAAAAATGGTTAGCATCGGCCACAGATATTACAGATCTTAAAAACATTCAAAAAAAATTGGAAAAAAATGTTTTACGTTTCCGTGCTTTGGCTGAATACAATGTAGATGGGATAATAACCACTGATGCCACTGGTAGAATTTTATATTTCAACAAAAGCCTACTGGAAATGTTCGGTTATTCTGAAGATGAATTAAAAAACAGAGAACTTACCATACTAATGCCCCAAAGATACCGGGAAAATTTTATGAAGGGCATTAGAAAATACCAGTCAACTGGAGAGCACAGTCTTGCAGGACGAACCCTAGAAACAATTGGACTTAATAAGGAAGGTCATGAATTTCCATTTGAAATGTCCCTGACCAAATGGGAAATAGAGGAAAAAATATACTTCACATCTATTATAAGGGACATAACGGAACGTAAAAAGTCAGAAAAAGCCCTTTCAGAAAGTGAACAAAAATACAGTCATTTATTTAGCAGTGTTCCTGTGGGAATTACTATTACCAATTTAAATGGTAAAGTTATTGACGTCAATAAGGCTATGCATGACATAACTGGTTACACTCCTGAAGAATTAAAAAATACAAATATTAAATCTTCTTTTGTCAGTCCTGAAGACCCTGAACTGTTATTAAAAGAATTACAAGAAACAGGTAAGGTCCGGGATTATGAAGTTAAACTTAAAAGGAAAGGCGGAATTATTTATCATGCCCTCTTAAATTCAGAATTAATAGAAATTGGAGGGGAGGAAGTTATTCTTACCACTATTCGAGATATCACTGAAAGAAAAGAGGCAGAAAAATCTCTTATAAATAGTGAAAAACGATACAGGAAACTTTATTCTTCTATGAACGAAGGATTAGCTGTTCATGACATAATTTATAACGATTCAAATATTCCGGTAGATTACAAAATAATAGATGTTAACAAGGCCTACGAAGATATCTTAGGAATTAAAAGGAAAGAAATTCTGGGGAAAAAAGCATCCAAGATCTATGGGGCTGGAAAAGCACCTTATGTTGAAGTTTACTCAGAAGTGGCTGAAACAGGAAATCCAGCTCATTTTGAAACTTACTATGAACCAATGGATAAACACTTTAACATATCCGTCTTTTCACCATCAAAGGGAACATTTGCAACAGTATTTGAAGATATCACCTCTCGTAAAAAGGCAGAAGAAAAAATAAAAAAATCTTTAGAAGAAAAAGAAGTACTTCTCCGGGAAATCCACCATCGTGTTAAGAATAATATGCAGATTCTCTCCAGTTTGCTGAATCTACAAATCCACTATGCGGATTTGGATGAAACTATAGGAGTTTTGAAGGATAGTCAGGGCAGGGTGAAGAGCATGGCCATGATCCATGAGAAATTATATCAATCATCCAATTTCTCCAATATCAATTTCAAGGAGTATCTAGAGAGACTCATCTCAAGTATCTTCTATTCTTACGAGATCACCGGAAGCATTGGATCAGAAATAGATATTGATGATGTTAATTTAAGCATTGACACGGCCATACCACTGGGACTTATCATTAATGAGCTGGTGACCAACAGTGTTAAATATGCCTTCCCTCAATGTGAAGGAACTATAACCATCAAACTAAAATCACTCCCTGAACAAATGGAGCTTATAGTCTCAGATAATGGAATAGGCTTCCCAAAAAATATAGATTTCCAAAAACCAGAAACACTTGGTCTTCAACTAGTAAAAAGTTTAACTAAACAACTAGACGGTGATATCACCCTGGATAAAAGTAATGGAACTGAATTTAGGATTATTTTTAACGAGTTGAAATACAAAGAAAGAATATGATGGATTTAGGGCAATGAAACCCAATGCTTTATTTGCATATTGTATTTACCCTTTCTTTAAGCTTCCAAAATTTTAATAATAAAAAATTGCAAGGATTATTCACTAATTTCACAATTACTAAGGAATAAGAAAATGACGAAACCCGAAGAACAAACCACTAGTTTGCCCTGCAACGATAATTCGAAATATGGGACTGTTATATTAAAAGATGAAGGAGTTTGCATTAGTTTAAGAAGTAACAATCCCTTTTCAAATGATGTCGAGAGTGAACTAATTAGATATCCGGATATATTAAGTGTTCGTTATGATAAAGGGTTTACTTTGTCCAGATGGCCCAAATTATACATTGAAACTGCCACACTTTCTAAAAAAATTGGTATAAATGTCGCTGACCGAGAATTGTTAAAACAGTTTGTGGATATGTTGAATTCTCATATTTCTGATGTTAAAACCGCAGAAAAAACACCCAAACAAACTTTAGCAGAGAAATTAAAAGAGGCTAAAGAGCTATTGGATATAGGAGCTCTCAGTCAGGAAGAATTCGATGAAATTAAACAGAGATATTTAAAAGAATTTTAATTGGGGTATTCATAATTATTTCCAAATTCATAAATCAGGCAAATTATTACAATAATGCTTCGTTACAGTACCCTCAAACTGTTAAATGAATGTGCTTTCAGTATGTCCATACTATTATGTTGAATAATCTCTACGAATATGATTTAGGGGATAAAGCAATACCGATGTTGCATTTCAAGAGGGGCTTATCGATAGTTAAATAGGTACTTGAAATGGGAACAAGAAGAATCGAACAAAATCCGAAAGCCACATGATGCGGAAGTTTTTCAATACACAGCTGATTAATGCTGGAATGGCTGAGGAAGTTAGGGAGCATATGATGAGTATAAATTTAAGGATGGGTCAGGGAGGAATACTTCCTAGCTGACCTCTGATGTAACTATTATTAATTCATATCCTCTCTTTATACTCTAACTCTTTAAATGTGATTTTAAATTCTGTGCCCTGGCTTCTGTCAAGACGGATTTCACCATTAATTTGCTTAACTAAAATATTTACCAGTTTCAGGCCTAAACTGTCTGTGTTTTTAAAATCAATGTCTTCAGGGAATCCCCTACCATCGTCACTGATCTTCAGTACATATTCATTATCACGTACTTTAAGTGATACACACACTTTTCCTTTTTTTCCTTCGGGAAATGCATGTTTAAGACTATTAGAAATTAATTCACTTATTATAAGGCCACAAGGGAGTGCAGTTTCGATATTTAACATAATATCTTCAATCTCAATTATGGGGTTGATTTGGCCTTTTTTGATAGTATGTGCATAAAAAAGTCCCTTAACAAGGCTCTGGATATACTCTGCAAATTTAATTCTGGATAAATCTTGTGACTTAGATAATTTCTCATAAATGGTGGCCAAGGCCTTAACTCGATCCTGGCTCGCCTGCAGAACATTAACAGCTTCATCATCCACAACATATTCACTTTGAAGATTTAATAAGCTTGAAATGATTTGCATGTTATTTTTAACACGGTGATGAATTTCACTTAAAAGAACTTCTTTTTCTTTGAGGGATCGTTTTATCTTCTCTTCTGTTCGTTTTCTATCTGTGATATCACGGGCGACATGTACACTACCCATCAGTTTTCCCTCTGAATCATACAACGGTGAGACACTAACCATGAAATCACCACCTATGCAATCCTCATGAAACTCCATAGTATGCTCCTGACCATCTTCAAGCAGTTTTGTGTAGGGACAAAATGATGGCGGTGCATTCAATCCATGTACTGCGTGATAACAAGTAAGTCCAACAGTTTCTTCAGGATCCACACCTAACTTATCAGCCATAGCCTTGTTTGCACGTAAAATCCGAAAATTAGTATCAAGTATAGTTATCAAGTCTGGAACAGCATCGAACGTGTTTTCCCAGTCTTCTTTCGCCTGAATAATTCCCTCTTCAGCCCGTTTACGGTCTGTAATGTCCATCCGGATACCCAATATGCGGGTGGCAGTTCCGTCCGGGTCGCGCTCGATGCCGAATCCAGCAACACTAACCCATCGATAGGTACTGTCAACATGACGCATTCGCGCCTCATATTCATATGAATTGAAATTTTGGATTAACACATTATCAATTTTTTCTTTAACTTTGGCCCGATCATCGGGATGGACCCTTTCCAACCATTCGGCACGGTTTCCAGGGCCTAATTGGGGTTCGTATCCTAACATAGAGTAATAGGTGGGTGAAGCATACCATTGATCGTTTTTCACGTCCCAATCCCAGATTCCGATCTGGGTGGCCTCCAGGGTAAGGCGCATCCGTTTTTCAGATTTTTTAAGAGCTTTTTCCACCAACTCACGCTCGGTGATGTCTATGCCAAATGAAATCGTTGATATAATCTTATCTGGAGATGATATCGTGCTGTTTTGCCAGGAAATGAATCGTTCCTCCCCTGTTTTGGTCAGAATTGGGTTTTCAAAATTAGTTGGCATTGTGCCGGTTCTTTGTTGATAACTATTGAAAACCTCCCAGACGTGGGCGTAACGGTCTTTGGGGACAATTTTCTCAAACCAGTCAATACAGGTTAGTTCATCCATGGTGTAGCCAGTAATTCGCTCTGCAGCTTTGTTGAACATCCTAACGTGGCCAAGAGTGTCAAGTCCTATGATCATCACGTTCGCAGATGAGATAAGTTGCTCCAAGTATTCATAAGCATCCTGCAATTCTGCTTCAGCTTTTTTAAGTTCAGTAATGTCTTGAACTGTGCCTAATGAAGAGATTGGTTTGCCTTCTTCATTGTAAAAAGTCTCGCAACGTTCATGTACGAATTTGATTTGTCCATCTGAAAGCTTGAGGCGATGGATAATATCATAGGGAGTTCTGTTATTCACGGAATCAGTGTATGCCTGATTGACTATGTTCCGGTCTTCAGGATGAATTAAATCGAGAAAAGATTTGTAGGAAGCGCCAAATTGTTTCGGTTCGATTTCAAAGATGCGGTAAATTTCATCCGACCATTGGAGTTTGTTCGTTACTAGATCGAGTTCCCAAGAACCGATGTGTGCAATTCGTTGGGCTTCGTTGAGTCTGCTTTCACTAAGATTCAATCGTTTTTCTGCCCGCTCGCGTTCGGTTCGAGTACGCAATGCTGTGATACCAAAGGCTAAATCACCTGCCAGTTCATCCATAAGCTTGATTTCGTCTGGATTGATGGCATTGGGTTTTGAGGAATAGATCAGGAGGACACCAAATACTTTTGATTTTTCGTCCTTAAGAGGCAGGGCGATGCCGGAGCGGTAGCCACGCTCTAGGGCACTTTCACGCCACGGGGCCATTCGGGGGTCAGTTGTGAAATCCTGAACATAGACAATCTCACCGCTCCGTATAACAATTCCAGCCGGCCCTAGTCCGTGTTCCGTGTCTTCTGACCAACTAAGTTTAGTGTTTTCAATATATCCACTTTCGAACCCAGCCCATGCCACAGGACGTATGGTTTTGGCCTGGTCTTGTTCAGCATATCCTACCCATGCCAAATGGTAACCTGCTTCGTCGCAAATGATACGACAGATTTCGTTGAGCAAGGTCTGTTCGTCCACAGCCCGCAAAAGAGTCTGGTTACAGTTGCTGATAGCTTGTAGTTCGCGATTCAAACGCTGCTGCGTCTCCTCAGCCTGTTCACGTTCAGTGATGTCCATCATCATTCCAGATATGGTATTATATTCTAAATGTGCGCTGAGTAGGATGGTAATTGTTTCACCAGCATTGGTTATCATGTTAATTTTATGATGACTGAATTTATTCTCTTTTTTGAGTTTTGCAATGATTTTTTCCCTATCTTCTGGATTTTTATAGAGTTGTGGGGATTTTTTTGTTTTTAATTCATTAACACTTTCAAAATTAAACATCTCAGCCATAGCAGCGTTGGCAAAGATTATATCACCCTTTAAGTTAGTTTTATAAACCGCTACCATTGAATTATCAACCAACTCACGGTAATTTTTCTCACTTTCTTTCAATTTTTTTTCACTCTTATTTTTGTAGATTGCCAGTTCTATGGCATATTTAAGTTCGGCACGATCATAGGGTTTTATTATATACCCATTGGGTTCTGTGACTTTGGCTCTTTCAATTGTAGGTTCTTCAGAATGAGCAGTTAAGTAAATAATTGGTATATTAAGCTTTTTAATCTTAGAAGCTGCTTCAATACCATCAATTTCCCCTTTTAGAATTATATCCATCAAAATTAGATCCGGCAGTATGTCCAAAGCTTTTGCTACTGCTTCTTCACCACTGGAAGCGATATAGGGAACTTCATAACCGAAGGATTCCAGGGTACGTTTTATGTCCATGGCTTCTATGCTTTCGTCTTCTACCAAAAGAATTTTAACATCCGCCATTTTGAAAACCAGTTAAAAATATGTCATTACACATATTTGTATTTAACATCATATTGGCTATTGCTAGAATATTTAATGGTTTAGAAAGAATTATATGTTCACTGAAATGGGTTATTAATCAGGAGATGACTACCCCTATGACTATCAAGCATTCCTACAGGGGTAGTTGAATCGTTTCCTTGCTTGGGGGCCTGATGATGGGGGATTTTACAAGGCTCCCAGTCATAAGATGGGGCACAAGTTAAAGGATGGGGTCCGGGAGGAATACTTCCTGGTTTACTATAAATCGTAGTATTTATTAAGCATATTTTATACTACTATATTGTTTAGTTATACTACTATTATATTATTGATTTGACGGAATTTAGATGGGAAAAGTAGAAGCAGGGGGTGATTTTCAGACGAAAATATCATGAAATAGTCATTTACCGGTGATAAACCTGGGGAAGAGCTTTTGAGTGTATTTGGTAAAGTATAGGCCAACGAGACCAAATATTTCCACACTCCAACAAAGACTCTGGCAGGGAAAAGGCCACACTAATTAATTGATTCATTATAAAGTTATTGAGAATATCTATTCAAAATAGGGCTTGAAAAAAAAAGACTTTTTCGCTACTTTCATTTGGGATTTAAAAATAAAGGATAAAAATCTGTACATAATAAAGCTGTGATACTATGGAAGATTTTACAAAAAATATTAAGGATGCATCGCAAATAACCAAAAAATTTAATGAAGAACTGAAAGAAAAACTACCTTTGAGTGATGATGTTGACTTTAAAGAGGCTCAAAAGGGCCTTATCGATACTGATGAAAATTTGATCATTAAAGGTGACGATGCAACTATTCTTTGGGATATGAAGGGCTACGAATTCCTTAAGGATGAGTGGGAACCTACGGTTAATCCCAGTTTGTGGAGACAGGCACAGTTAAATCTGTACAGTGGTTTATATGAGGTTCAGGATAGGGTTTATCAGATACGATCTTACGATATAGCAAATATCACCATTATTGAAGGAGATACTGGAATAATAGTCATTGATCCTTTAGTTTCTGTTGAAACTGCAAGGGCAGGAATGGAATTATATTATAAAAATAGAGGTAAAAAACCAGTAAAAGCAGTTATTTACACCCATAGCCACGCAGACCATTATGGTGGAGTGAAAGGTGTCATATCCCCGGAACAGGTAGATAATGGAGAAGTTCAGGTTATAGCTCCTGAAGGTTTTATGGAGGAAGCTATGAGTGAAAATGTATTTGCAGGAAATGCAATGCTCAGACGAGCCAATTACATGTACGGCTTCACTCTAAATAAATCAGCTAGAGGACATGTAGATGTAGGTCTTGGAAAAAATGCGTCTGTAGGATCTTCCTCATTAATTGCTCCCACAAAAATAATTGGAAAAAGTGGAGAAAAAATGACTGTTGATGGGGTGGATATTGAGTTTTTAATGGCCAGTGGAACAGAAGCTCCAGCAGAATTTATGATGTATCATCCCCAGTTTAAATTGTTCAATGCAGCAGAAGTTGTGACCCATCACATTCACAATATCCTTACTTTAAGAGGTGCTAAGGTAAGGGATGCGAAAAAATGGTGGAAAGCAATTGATAGCATATTACTTAATTATGGTGATGTAGTAGAGACACTTATAGCACAGCATCACTGGCCTAAATGGGGAAATAAAGAAATTACGGACATGCTAAAAAAGGAGAGAAATGCATATAAGTTTTTACATGACCAATCCCTAAGATTAGCTAATCAGGGGCATACACCAATTGAGATAGCAGAAGAAATGAAACTTCCCCCAAGTTTAGAGAATGAATGGTACTTAAGAGATTATTATGGTAGTTTCAACCACAATTCAAAGGCTATATATCAGTTCTATTTAGGATGGTACGATGGAAATCCAGCAAATCTGTACGCTCTCCCCCCGGAAGAAGTTGCTAAAAGATATGTGGAATTCATGGGTGGAGCCAGTGAAGTTCTCAGGAAAGCTAAAAAATCCTTCGATGAAGGAGATTACAGGTGGGTGGCTGAAGTATGCAAACACCTGGTATTTGCTGATCCCAACAACAAAAATGCCAGATATTTAGAAGCAGATGCACTGGAACAGTTAGGATACCAGACAGAAAATGGCACATGGAGAAATAATTTCCTGGTTGGTGCTGCTGAATTAAGAGGAAACAAAGTTCCCACATCTGTAGATATAACAGATGCACTCTTAAATATGCCCACAGAATTACTATTTGAATTCATGGGACTTTTAATTGATAAAAATCTTGCAGAAGGAAAAGAAATTAAAATAAACCTAAATTTAACCGATAGAAACCAAAAATGCAACCTGGCTCTGGAAGATTCTGTATTAGTACCCCGGATGAACTACCAGGAAACATCACCTGATATTGAACTGAACATTGATATTCCAACATTTGTAGCCCTACTGCTGGGTGAAACCAGTTATGATAAAATTACAAGTGATGAATCGAAATTTAAAGGAAATCCAGAAGATTTAAAAGAATTTTTAGGTATCCTTTCAGGCTTTGATTACGGATTCAACATGGTGATTCCCTGAGTGTAATTTAAGCCTTCCTGCGTTTTTGTGGTTAATTTAAGTTACTTATTCTTTTTTATTGATTCTTATAATCAAACCGTGCTCTGAATTAATAATTTTATTTAATCCACTAAACAAATTAAAAAAAAAAGTTAATAAAGTTAATAAAATAAAAAAAAGTAATAAAAAAAGTATTTACTCTTCTTTTCGTTTACTGGTGGTTTTTAGAAGCAGGACCCCTATAAAACCAACACCCAATATTAATGCAAGTAGCCAGTCCAGTGAGCTTAAAGCATGAGCATAGTAAGCATAAAAGATGGTTACCACACAAAATGGGTTTAAAACCAGCCAGGTGGTTAAAAATCCAGGATTATACCCTGGTTTTTTTATCTGGAAGATAATGGTATGTTGTATGCCGTTTATGAGTAACTGGAAGAATATTAACCCCATACCAACCCATGGTAAAACAGTAACCAGTAATGCACCCAGTATAGCCCAGATCCATATTGACATGTTTACAAATAATTTGTAAGCAGGCGATAGTGGTGAGTCTTCCTCTGGTGGATCTTTACTTAATACCGTGTAATAGTTGGCGAATTTTTCAAACCCGATTGGAGAGAGAATATATTCTTCTGTTTCATGGATCATGACCAGTGGTAAATGAATCCAGTATAAAAAAGCAAGCCATGAAAAATTAGGGTCGCTAACTTTGAAGCAGATAAAAATAGTTATTAATATGGGCCCTAGAAAAATCCCCACTCTTTCCCAGATGTTGTTATACGTTTTATACATGTTTTTAACCTGGAATTATTTTTTGCCTATTTTTTTATTATATGAGAAGAATATCAAATAAACTAACTTTCTTCATCTGACCCGTAGGTTAAAGCAGCAATGGTTAAAATAATGATTGCTGCAACTATGATAACGATTGCTATATTGACAATAGTCAATGCAGAAATACTGTGCAGATAAAGTAAAGTCGAAACTAACGATATCAACCACACCAGGGTAATAACCCATCCTTCCCAAGTTCTTGGAGCCGGCCCCCAGCCAACATGTTTAGGTCCAAACCAGCGTTTATTTGTAATTCTTTTCATATTTCCCCGTCCTATTATTATGTATTATACGATATGTGCTTGAATACTTAATAAATATGTGCAGGCCGGAGTAAAAAAGTATTAATGATAGTATTGCTAAATATATACTTCAGATTTTCTTGGAAACATGATATAAGGTATATCGATTAATTAATTTTAAAATTCACCAGTTAATTCCTAAATGGGAGTGCATTGGCCATTAAGGCCAAAAAATTGATTTAACATAAGAATCTTATTAGTATTATGAAGTCTCAAATTTACCTAAAATGTCCAAAGTGCAGGGAAAACGGGTTACTCGTTGAAAGACAGGGTCGATATTTCTGCGTTAATTGTATGTATGACTACACCCAACTAAAGGATGATCCTGCGAAATTGGATGAAATACTGCTTGAAAATATTCAGGAGGCTGCATTTGGTCCCGTAGTTGCCATGACCCTTTATGAGTGGGTGACTCTTAAGACTCACCCAGAAGCAGTGGATCATGTGAAAAGATTAGCAGAGGCTAATGATATTGGCATAATGTAAAAAATAGTAAGTTAAATTTCCTAAAAATCCCATTTTACTGATATTTATAGTAATTGACATTTTGTTATTTTTATAAATAAATTTTTGATTTAAAAAAAGAATGCTAGGAAGATATTATGGTGAATGAGTTCATAATCGAGGCAAAAAATCTCTTTAAATCTTTTGGAGATTTTGTAGCAGTAGATAATTTAAATTTAAAAATAAAAAAAGGTGAAGTATTTGGATTTTTAGGTCCTAATGGTGCTGGAAAAACCACCTCCATCAAGATGATGGTGGGTTTACTTCGCCCCACTGGTGGGGAAATATTGATTGATGGTGAAGACATTGCCCATGCAGATAGACTTAAAATTGGAATATGTCCTCAAGACATAGTTTTATGGGAGAGCCTTACATGTAAAGAGAGTTTGAAGTTCATGGGCCAAATGTACGAAGTTCCAGAGGACATATTGAAAACTAGAGTAAAAAGCCTATTAGAAGACCTAATACTAACAGATAAAGCAAACACGCTCGTTTCTAACTTATCAGGAGGCATGAAACGTAGATTAAATCTAGCTATGGCATTAATACACTCTCCAGAGATAGTGGTTCTGGATGAACCTTCAGAGGGACTTGATCCTCAATCAAGAAGGGTTCTGTGGAATTTTATCCGCTCATTGAGGGATAATGAAGGAAAAACAGTTATTTTAACCACACATTTAATGGATGAAGCAGACGGACTTTCAGATCGCATTGCCATAATTGATCATGGGAAACTGTTACGACTGGATACTCCTAAAAATCTTAAAAAAGAGTTTGGTGAGGGAGATATAGTGGAGATACACTTGGCTGATTCTAAAATGAATCAGGAAGTGATTTTTAGACTTGAAACTATAGAAAATATTGATTCAGTTACTGAAGTTGATGGTAAAATAAATATAAAGACTTTAAATGCAGTTGGGAAACTTCCAGAGATAATGAATAAAGTTCAGGAGATGAATAATGAGATTGCTGATTTATCACTGCACCCCAATACATTGGAGGATGTTTTCATTGAGTTAACTGGAACCAGTTTGAGGGAGTAACATGAAATTCATCAGTGTAGCCATTAAAGATTTTAAAGAACTTATAAGAGACCGCAGAGGTCTTTTCATGATATTGCTCTTTCCAATGTTTTTCATGATTATTTTTGGAATTGCCTTTGGGGGTATGGGTACAGGTAATGAAACTCATAATCTGGCAGTTGTTAACCTTGATGAAGGTGCAAAGATGCCATTAACCAATGAAGATGTTAATTTTGGGGATAATCTAACCGAAATTTTCCGTGATTCTGAATATGGAGATAGTGATGTTAAGTTATTTAATGTTATAAATACTTCAGAATCTTCTGCAAATAAGCTTATACAGCTTAAAGAAGCTGATGCAATGATTATAATTCCCAAAAATTTTTCACAAACTACTGTGGATAAAATGGAGGATTCAATCACTGCGCAAACAACAGGGACAATATCATCTAATAATAATTCAAATAACGACACCCTCAAACTGATTATTAGTGGAGATTCATCCAGTATGGGTTTTGCAGTTTCTCAAGTAGTGTTAATAAAAATAATAGGGGAGTATCAGGATAATCTGGTGGCCAATATTCAAAGCCAGACATCAGGATCTTCGGCTGAACCTCTAAAATTGTTTGAAGGTGATGTAGAATCAGTTTCTGGGACGGAATCTTTTTCCCAGTTTGACTTCCTGGCTCCAGGAATGATGCTGTTTGCCATTTTACTTCTGGCCACTACAGTGGCAGCCAGTTTAACCAAGGAAGTGGAAAAAGGTACTTTAGCTCGTTTAAGAATATCCAAAATGCGATCATTTGACATGTTATTTGGTGCACTAATTCCATGGTCAATAGTGGCAGCTATTCAGGTTTTAATTCTACTTACAGTTGCTTTGATAATGGGTTTCAACTGGCAAGGAGGTTTAAACTCCATTGTGCTGGCCATGTTTATAGGAGTCATTGGAGGAATTGGTTCTATTGCCTTAGGAATGATAATTGCCTCTTTTGCAAAAAATGATACTCAAGCATTTAATTTAGGTATAATGGTTGTGGTACCTACCAGCTTCGTGGTTGGAGCATTTTTCCAGCTTCCTCAGGTAGTGGTAGGTGAAATAATGGGCAGATCTTTCCAGATATATGATATACTTCCCTGGACTCATATTTTAAATGCATTGAAATCAGTTTTGATATATGGAAATGGATTGAGTGCCATTACTTATGACCTTGCCTGGAGCGCAGTCCTCACCGCCATACTATTTATCATAGGTATGGGATTGTTTTCCAGATTCAGATTAAGTGTTGAAAATTAATCAGTGACTTAATCAGCTAATCAATAATTAAATACTCAGCAGCGATGACCTTTAGAAAAAGTTACCTAATATATATGTTATAAGTTCACAAGTTAATTTCTCCCTATACTAATTTTATGGGAGTATTAAGTAAAATATTTTTTTAAGTTCAAAGATTGAAATAATTTCCCGAGAAGAGCAATTTTAGATTATATTCTAAAGATATGCATGTTAATGCATATGTTGATTTAGAATTACGGGTTCAAGAGAGACAGCCGAAATACAAGAATCTAAAGAAGAATTGAGTTGATTAATCTTTATAATCGTGAGTTACTTGAGGCTAGTAATGATCCTTTGGTTACTATTGGTTCTGACGGGAAGATTACGGATGTGAACTATGCTGTTGAGTTGTTGACTGGTTATTCTCGTGATCAGGTAATTGGCACTGATTTTTCAGATTATTTCACTGATCCCGGAAAGGATCCCGAAAAAGCACAGGCTGGTCATAAGGAAGTTTTCAGGAAGGGTTTTGTAAAAGATTATCCCCTGAAATAAGGCATAAAGATGGTCATGTTACTCCTGTCCTGTATAATGCCTCAGTCTATAAAATGGTCAGGTTATATGAGTCTTCGCAGCAGCAAGAGACATCATCCAACTACAAAAAGTAGAAGAACAACTTCAAGAATACGTGGATAATCTGGAGATAACAGTAAAAAAAAGAACAGCAGAGCTGCCACATGCTAACGTCTTACTTAAAGCTGAAATTAAAGAACGTAAAATAATGGAAGAAATTATCCGGGATAATGTTAAAAGACTGAATCTTGCTTTAGAATCAGCGAACATGGGTGAATTGGATTTAGATCTCGTGAATGACACGGCAATCCGAATATTAGAACAATGGAACTGAATTTAAGATTACTTTTAAAGAGTTAGAATATAAAGAAAGGCTATAACAGGATTAATATTACGTGGGGACATTAAATGATTTTTTATAGCTCTTATGATAATCACTTTTCCGAAGATATTCTAAACAACTTTTTTTTGTGTCTGTTTTTTGATTTTATTCACAAAATAATACGCATCATAAAAAAGTTTATTGATATTGTGAAATAAAATATACATAAAGATTATTTATTTTCATATTAAGGGGGGAGAGGTTTGGTTAATGAATTTGGGGATTTGGATAACATTACAAGCGATTTGAAGGATTTACTTTTAGATTTAACTAGTGATTCTATTTTCCTGCATGATCAAGAAGGTAATTTTATTTATATTAATCAAGCGGCCTATAAAACACGTGGTTACACTAAAGATGAATTAATGGATTTGAATTTGTATGATTTGAATGTTCCAGAATTCACTGAGTGCATAAAGTCCTGTATAAATGATTTGATGGAGAAAGGAGAAATTATCTTTGAATCTGCCCATTTCCGTAAAGACGGCTCAGTGATGCCGGTGGAAATACATAGTCGAATCATAGAATATGAATATCAAAATCTTGTTTTATGCTCTGTTCGAGATATTTCTCTGCGGAAAAAGGCTGAAAAAGCTCTTTCCAGGGAATTGGAAGTCAATTCTGATTTAACTAAACTATCCCGGAAACTTCTGGAATCAGTTCCTATTGAAGATATTTCAGATATGGTCTTGGAATATGCACAAAAATTTACCCAGAGTAAATTCGGTTTTGTTGGATACATTGACCCTGAAACTGGTTATCTTATTTCTCCCACTATGACTCGTAATATCTGGACTGAATGTCATGTGAAAGATAAAAGTGTAATCTTTGAGAAATTTGGTGGAATGTGGGGCTGGGTGTTAAATAACAAGAAATCTCTTCTCACCAACCATCCAAAGGATGATTCCAGGGCCACTGGAACACCTTCCGGACATATCGATATTGAAACATTCTTAGCAGTTCCTGCACTTGTTGATGAGAACTTGGTGGGTATAATCTCACTTGCAAATTCAGATAAATATGATAAACAGGATTTGGAAGTTATAGAACGATTATCAAATTTATACGCCATAGCAATCACTCGGAAACATTCTGATGAATCCATTAAAAAGAGTGAGGAAAAATATCGCAGAATAGTTGAAAAATTCCTCAAAGTATCCAATGAAATAATAATCGAAATAAGCAAAAAAGAGTAAATTTTGGGGGTGGCATATGGCTAAAACTAAAAAAGAACTACTTGATGATGTATTAACTGCTTTGGTGCAGGTAGGTCAAATAAAAGCCTGTGCCATTGTTTCAAAAGAGGGTCTTCTCATCAGTTCTAGAACTCCCCCTGATGTTGATGCCAGAATATTTTCTGCACTCTGCTCCACCATAATGGGAGCTGCAGAAGCTGCTTCAGCACAAATGAAAACAGGCTCCGTTAGTGCTATTTCTCTTAAAACAGAAAAAGGCACCATAGTATTATTACCTGCAGGAGCAAAGGCAATTCTAACAACTCTAACTGAAACTGAAGCCCAAATTGGCCTAATACTATTCGAAATGGAATCAATAGCTGAACAAGCAGAACATATACTGTCAAAATAAAATAGTGGAATATTATAGTTTCATCATTGGTTTTACCGGTTTCTTTGAAGTATAAATCCATTATTATGGTCCCATTATAACTAAATAAATTAGTTATTATCCCAGATTCACATTAATTTATTACAATGTGTACATTTGAAGTATTTATAATACTCTAATTTGGAGTTTTTTTTTTTAACTCCTTCAAAATTACTTACTATTTTAAAATCATCATTCATTAAGGACCATTACTCCCCTAACAATTTATTACTCCTTCAACAAAATTCAAATGGAAAATCCTTGAGTTTTAACTTATCCTACTAATTTTCCTTTTGATAAACTAAAAAATATGCTGTAATACCAAAATTTATATAATCATACTTCTTAATGTTAAAATACATTTCCATTAAAACTATTAAATGGAGTGAGGGGTTATTATGGATAAGGGCGAGTTATTAATTGGATTGCCTATATTAGCAGTTTGTTTATTACTACTTTTAGGTCTTCATGATATTCCAACTGAAATATATGTAGGAAACTCTGGATTTGACCTAAATGTTACTAACATATATCCAAGTAAGGTTACCTGGACAAACAATGACTCTCAAATCCATCGCATTGTCAGTGATGATGGATTGTTTGATAGTGGTAATTTAAGCCCCGGTGAAAATTATACTTACGATTTTAGCTATCATAAAAATAGAATATATAAATATCATGATTCAACAAACACTTCTTTAAAAGGCACCATACAGATTGAAATGGGGCCAGGTCCTTACTAATCCTAAACTCCTTCTACTTACTTTTTGACCAAAAAAGAAAACGGATTAAAGGTTAATCTGCCCATAACATTTTATTTATTCTTCAACTAAATTCTGATGGAAAATTTGAGTATTAACTTATCCTAATAATTTTCCTTTTGATAGACTAAATATAATCAGCTAATCGTCACGTATTTAGTTTTAAAAGTATAAACGCCAGCAATGACTCCGATAACTAAAAAAATAACTGAAATTTCAATTACAATATTAATGAAGGGTGTCATATATGGACTTATTCGTCCTAAATGCACTAACTGATCTCCTATAATAATAATTATTAATATAAAACCTATTATTAATGGAGATATAACTTTACTTGAAATAAATGTTTTACCTATCCTAGTTTCTGTGTATTTGTATCCAGAATTCCAATTTGATTTTATAAAATGTGGGAGACCATACCCTAAGACTGCACCAATGGGTATTGCTAATAATAATTGAAAAGAAAGCCCAACAGAAAGATATTCTGGATTTTTAGAAATGATTCCTGCATTATATATGAGCATTAATAATATTATACTTGCTATTGATAAGAGAACAATTATTATTGCCTTCCAGAAAGGTATTGCAATTTTTGGGATATCTATTGACTCAGAGTAGACTAATTCTCCGCCACACTCACATGTAAGGTCGAAATCTTCTGGAGATTCTCCTTCCAGGAGCTGGTAGTATTCCCCACACTTATCACAGATTAAATATCCCATTCAAACCCCTTGAATAATATGAATTAAGATTCGATTGATTATATTATTCATAACATTTATTTATAAATGAATATGCAAATAGCTAAACCCATACTAATCCCCTCTTATCCTGAACTGAAAACAATCAAAAACTTATCCATCTCCTAACAATGTATTTATTCTTCAACAAAATTCTGATGGAGAATCCTTGAGTATTAACTTATCCTACTTATTTCCTTTTGATAGACTAAAAAATAAGGCGTAATACCAAAGATTTACATATAATCGGGATGTGCCAATTAATGATAATTATCAATTGTATTTTAGTTTTTCATTAAGTCAAAAAAGGATAATAACCCTACGTAAAAATTAAAATCCATTACCTATTAATACGGATGAGAAAAAAACAAGAATAATCCGATTATTATTGATATAATGGCTATGACAGTTATGTTTCGGCCATGGAACTTTGCATTAGGGTTTTCCATTCTATAAAGATACCAACCAATAAATAGACCAATGAGACCACCTGAAATGGCAAATATATAACCTATAACCAGCACTATCAGGGATGTTTTTTTGGCGTGCCTTATCTTACCTCCACATTCGCATGTGAGGTCATAATCATCGGGAGTTTCTCCTGGTGGAAGTTCATAGTAGCTTTTACACTTATCACAGACGAATGTCCCTTTTATAACTCCTTTATCTTTTCTTCTATTTTTAATGTATATTCCGATTATTCCCCCAACAATACTTGCTATGATAACTGGGATTAAACTTATTCCCCATTCAGACATTGACATGTAATCTATTCCATAAATTGAATATCCTAAGAATTCGCTAAAAATCAAAAATAGTCCCCCTATATAAACAGCGACCGCACTATTAATAATACCATCTTTATATCTTCCCCCAGCTATAAAACTTGTAACAAAACCAGCTAAAGGTACTAAAAAATTAAAGGGAACTAAACAATAGATTATTGCCCCAACTGTAATTGCAATAATTCTTATCCGGAAACTAGATTTATTCAAATCTTCAGATTTCTTATCCGATTTAACTGGTTCTTTATATTCCAGTTTACCCCCACATTCACACTTCGCATAATCTTCTGGAGTTTCATTATCTTTAATCTCATAATACCCTCCACATTTAGTACAGAGTAAATAACCTTTACATTTCAATCTCCATTTTTGCATTGCACTTATCATTTTTTGGATAGACACTCCAATAATAGCTCCTAATCCTCCTAATAATATGCATATAACCCATAACAGAGTTGTTTCAAGTGGTTGGAGAGAAAACATGGTGGGATAATAAATTAGAAGTAGAACTGGAAAAAATATTAGGGAAGTAATAACCGTTGATATTATTCCATTTATTGCCCCATCAAGATAATTATCAGCAATCCAAAGACCTACCACCAATCCACCGAGAATACTAAAGATTAAAACATCTAAAAACGGTGCCAAACATAAAGCAACAAAAGCCCCTACAATGATTGCCTTAAAATTTAAATTCATCTCTAAACCTCATATAATATCTTTAAATCTTAATTTGATTATTAAACGTCCGTATTTATCCTTTGGTGGTTTTCAAGGTATTTTAGGTAGCTTCTATTTAGTTATTTATAATCCTCTAAGCCAAAGCGTTATATATCCCACTTTGGGTATGACTTCGGGGCCATTATCTGTATTTACAACTTTGTAGGTAATCTGATTTGGCGATACTAATTCTGGGTCCGTTTTAGCTAAAGAAGAAGTTTTGAAGTTGATGGGAGATTGATTCTATGGTGAAAAAACACCTCCAACTTATATAATAGCTTAGCTAAAATTTATTTGAAATCATCTTCTGCTTTCCACACACCACTACTTTTTGTCCAATTTCCAAAGTAAATAATTGAAGCCTTTTCACCGTTTACAGTACTATACACTACTTCCAAGTAGACTTCTGCCTCAGTGTCAGATGTCATATTCTTGACAATTACCTCTTTCATTACAGGAGGGGATTCCCTATGGATAGATTTTACAAAATTATTGATTGCACTTAAAAATTCAGGGTCTTTTTCTAATGCCAAACATTTTTCAAGCTGGACCTTTTCTTCAGTGCTTAATGATTCATTTATTTCTCGATTGCTTTGAACAGAACTATCATCAGAAGATATATAAACAGATGCCACGACTGCATAAACTAAAAAACCAATTGCTATTAAACCAAGTATATCCCACTTCCCTATATCCAAATAAACGCCCCTCCTTATATCGTATCATTGCTACTTTACATAAATCTTGTTAATAAACTAGGTTAACTATAAAAATCTATTTAAGATTTATAGAACACCTATCAGTCAAAGACTCCACGGCAGGAAAATATTCACTAGATGAATTCAGGGAACTAAATTCAGCAATAATTTTTTATGTGTATTGATTACCATAATGCTCTTTAATATACTCATCTGCAATACCCTGGATTTTTGCCAGTTCCATGGCCTTTCTTTTTTGATATTCTTGGTATTTTTCATCTTCTGTTTGACTTGAAGTTTCAGTGCGGGTAGATGCGCTGTCATCGTCAGATACTTCAGAATCTTTATCATAATTAGTAGAGGATCTGGTTTTTGTGGCAGAATTCACTTGATTAGTATTGGAACTTGAAGTGTCAGACGCATCACTGTTATTGCTACTAGAATTTGAAACATTTTGATTCATGGATTCATTTTGGAGAGTGGTGTTATTTGAGGGGTTTTTAAATGCAGAAACTGATAAAACTTTACTAAAATTATTATAACTAAAATTAAAATATATTTTTTATTAAAGATTCTATCATCTTCTTTTTAAGCCGATTCACATCAGGGCTATTTTTGATACGGAAAATTTGGCAAAATTATTCTTAAACTGTGCTGAAATAACTAAAAAGTCATTTAACACTCTAAAACTAAATTGCCAGTTTTTTTTTATAAGCATAAACATTGACTGTGCCTTTAACTCCATTTCCTGAAATTACAATGCTCTTGATGGCGGAATTATCTATGGTTAAAATTCCATTTTTATCGTTATGATCATCATCCGAGAAGGTAACGCCTTCAGTGTAAATTATATTTCTATTATCTGGGGCACCCCAATGAGAAGTTGTATTGGTGTTATATCCCATTATTATCATACCGTTAACACCTGCAAAAGCAGGAGTCCATGATAAATTGTATTCTATTGTAGCCTTTGTTGTTCCGGGTGGTATAGCAACAAATGTACCTAATGTGCGTGATGAATCTAATTGACTTGCATCATAAGACCCTATTAAAGTTTTTTCGGTGGTTACAAAATTGGTTGGTGTGTTCTGGAGTAATATGACTGGTATTGCTATGATAATAAGAGCCAGTACTCCAACCAGGATAATAGTCTTTTTTCTTTTTATGAAACTGCGTACATCAAAGTTTGAGCCCTCTGGTTGCGTATCTGATTGCATGTGTGTGGTATGTTTTAAAGTACCCCCGCACTGGCATTTTTCGAAATCTTCAGGGGATTCTCCAACTTGTAATTGGTAATATCCTCCGCAGTTTTCGCATTCTAAAAACCCCGGATCATCAGATAGATAAAATAACGCAGTTGATCTAAAAAGGTAGATGCTTAGGAATGGAATTGCAAATAAATACACTAATAAAACTCCAATGACTTTTAATTGGATTAAAAGGAAAAGAAACTCAATTAAAGCCCCTGAAACAACTAAAATTAAAGAAACAACTACAGTAACAACATACCATACTATGAAACTATCCCATCCAATATTGGAGATTTTTTTTATTATTTCACCGAATCTAAATGGAGCTCCCAGATCACCGTCGTAAAAAGCCATATTTACTAAAGACATTAACAATAGCGGAAAAATGATAGCAATGTATAAAATTACAATAATTAATAAAATACCAAAGAAAGAACTAACATTTGTAGTCTCCGGACTTCCGGCAGATAATACAAAAAATACTACTCCTAAGAATAAAATAAAAAAGTAAGGAATGAAATACACAATACAAACTATAATAACTTTAATACCATTTATAATCAGGTCATACCAATTATTAAATTTAGGAAGTTCATCAATACCAATTAATGATGATTTCAGAATTCTAAATTGATAGCCACAAATTATTAATCCAAATATCAGCCCAATAAGAGCCCATCTTGTTGATAGTGCTAGACCTATGCCTGATGCACTATTAATACTATTTACACTACTAAAAACTAAGAAAACTCCTAAAATCAAAAACGATATCCAATTTGAAAAAGGATATCTAATAGAATCCTTAACAATTTCCCCAATTTTCATGTATGAAACTCCCCCTAGCAATCTGACTAATTAGCGAAATGAACATATAAACATTTTCATAATTTATTATAATTTCTGATTAAAATCGTAATATGTCTCAATTTAGGTATATCGTGGGCTTCATTGTCTGTTCTTATAGATTTTAATCTATTTGCTTAGTTTTAATATTGGTTTATAAATTTAAAAAGCAGGTAGCAACCATGTGCATACTTCGAACACTGGATACGTCTGTAGCTGGATTAATAGTGGGTTGGCTGAAATAGGCTCTGTAAATGAGAAGTGCTGAAATACCAATTATGAAAATAGGTATTATAGAAATGAGAAGCAATATTTTTCCATGCAATTTAGCCCTTTTATTTTCCCTTGTAATAAGATAAATGGCCAGTATAAACGATGCTGGCCAGAAAAAGAAAAATGCAACATAAGCTATTAATATTTCTGTTCCATACAGTTTACGCTCGTATTCTTCTTCTGACAAATATGCTTCTGGAAGCAAAGAATCATTAGCACTTTGCACTAACTGCCCACCACATTCGCATTCTGTATCAAAATCTTTCCAGGACTCACCCGGTTGTAGTTCGTAATATCCTCCGCAATTATTACATACTAAATAGCTGTTTAAAGACTTCCCGTCTCTCTTATTCCGCAGTCTCAAAGTAATCTCGTCATTGGAAACCATCTAATCATCTCAAGTTAGTAGCTAAATAATATTAAACTTTATAATATAAATACTCAATTAGTTACCCTGATCTAAATATTTACTCTGAAATCACAGGCTTGACTCTGCCCAAAATTTGGAATTAAGGAGTTATCCAGAAGGTTTATGATGATAATGATGACCCTGCAGGATATGTCAGTTAAGTCTTGAAAGAAAGAAAACAAATAGTATTCATAGATTTTTAGTCTCTTTATTATCTAAACGGACTCTTAATAGGCTTGCAATGTATCCTCCAATATATCCAAATATCAGGGAAAAAATTACAAATAAGAAGTAAGTGTTTTGTTGGGTTACTGTTCCATAGAGTACATAGGGTAAAGACCATACCATTCCAAAAAATGATCCATATATTGCTTTATTATTTTTCGATAAAAACGTAGCTAAAAATCCACCTAAAATAGCAAAGGGCACAATTAGTATTAAACTGTTTATTAAGGATGTACCCGGTAGATTCCATGTAAATAAACTAACGATTATAATCGATATTATTATTGATACAACTGGATGAAATCTCATTAAAAATACCCAAAAATAATGGACAAAAAGTACTATTTACTACTTTCTATTCATATTTTGCATCAATAAATCATATATAATGATTAAAGATTGCTCAAATGAATAAACCCTTTTAAATTTTGTTTAATGCAGTTATAACGATGAAAAATATATTTAATTATAGTAGGAAAAGGAGTGCATTATTTAATTTTTTTGACGAATTTTTACTTTAGAAAAAGATAACATTATAACCATTAATGCTTAAGGAAATTTTATGAAAGTATATATATACATATTAAATACATTAGCGGATTGGGAAATCGGTTATTTAACTGCTGAACTCAATAGTGGCAGATATTTGGATAAAACAAGACCTCCTGTTGAGCTTATAACAATTGGGAATACCACAGAACCCATAAAAACAATGGGAGGTATTACAATTACTCCAGATGAGAATATTGATAATATCAAGTTTGAGGAAGATGATTTACTTATTCTACCAGGAGCAGACACATGGACAGAAGAGGAAAATAAAAAAATAATAGATATTGTTTCCCGTATTATAGATGAAAAAGTAATTATTGCAGCAGTTTGTGGAGCCACAATAGCCCTTGCAAATAAAGGAATATTAAACAATAGAAAACATACCAGCAATGACATAGAAGTTTTAAAGATGTTTTGTCCTGAATACACCGGAGAAAATTTCTATTTAAATCAACCAGCAGTTACAGACGACAATCTAATAACAGCTAGTGGTATTGCCCCATTAGAGTTTTCATATGAAGTATTAAAAAGAACAAATTTAATGAAAACTGAAACACTGGAAGCATGGTACCAATTATATAAAACTAAGGAACCAAAGTATTTTCATGCCCTAATGGAATCCATTGAAGGAGCATAGGGGAATTTTTGAATTAAATATTAATTTGATTGAAATTTAAGTATATTCAAAAAGCAATAATTCGCCAACCCAGCTAATAAATGTAGGGATGCCCTGGGAAATCCGGGAGCATATGTTGGGGCACAAGTTAAAGGATAGGGTACGTGAGGCATACTTCCTAGCTGACCCTGAAGAGTTAAAAAAGGTTTACCTAAGGTATGTAGAACACCTATCAGTCAAAGACTCCACAGCAGGAAAATATTCACAAGATGAAATCCGGGAACTGCAAATACTAGTAGTGGAAATGAAAAAGGAGTTGAAAGAACTGAAGGGTGAGACTTAAGGGATTATTTTTTTTGATTGAGAATATTATTTTTTAATTAGTTTTTTATATTACTTTAATCAATTAAATATTATTTAGGAACCGTTACAGTTGGGTATTGTTATCGTGCTAGTTCGATGTAGGGTAATATAGGAGATTAGTAAATTATACATTGTAATTTTGCGTTTGAATTAAATTGGGTGGTGTTAATGAATAATTTATTAAAGAAATTAGGATGGAATGCTTTTTTCGGGGAACATTTTACGGAGTATGTAGGATTATATGAACCCGCAAGGGTCTCAACTGTGTTCAAAAATGGTTATAATGTGTACACTAAGGATGGAGAGGGTCGTGCCAGAATTTCAGGTAACCTACATCAAAATGGAAATCTTCCCGCTGTAGGTGATTGGGTAGTTGTATCTAAAGATAATGTTGGGCCTGTAACTATACATGCCATTCTTCCTCGAAAAAGCAAGTTTTCTCGCAAAGAAGCAGGAAAAGTTACCGAAGAGCAGGTTATTGTCACAAATATTGATACCATTTTTATTGTAACCTCACTTAACCGGGACTTTAACTTAAGAAGGATAGAGAGATACCTTGCCATAGCTAAAGAAAGCAAAACAGAGCCTGTAGTGATCCTGAGTAAATCAGATCTTTGTAAAGATGTAGATGAGAAAATAAATGAGGTTCTGGAGATCGCACCTGGGATAAATGTGGTTGCTATTAGTGCAACCCGCAATGAGGGCATAGAACAATTATCACCTTACCTTAAAGATGGTAAAACCGTTGCATTACTGGGATCATCAGGTGTGGGGAAATCTACACTCATAAATGCCCTTGAAGGCTACAAAAGACAGAATATCGGTGAAATAAGGGAAAAGGATAGCAGGGGAAGGCATGTTACCACCGAAAGGGAATTGATCATGTTGGAAAAAGGTGGTTTAATTATAGACAACCCTGGCATGAGGGAATTGCAGCTATGGGATGCTGGAGAAGGGATGCTGGATCTTTTCAGTGATATTATCGAACTTGAAACGCAGTGTAAATTTTCAGATTGTATGCATGAAAGTGAACCTGGATGTGCAGTTAAAAGAGCCATAAGTGACAAATCCCTCTCAGAAAAAAGGTTAGAAAGTTTCAGGAAATTACAGAGAGAAATGCGTGCTGTTGAAAGGAAAAAAAACCCTCAACTTGCAGGAAAAAAGAGATGGAAAGAAATTGCGAAAATGACCAAAGAGATTAAAAATGTTAAGAAACGATAAATCAATTAAACTATTCCCGAATCTCAAAACTCATTCTAATCATTTATTCTCCGAATAAAAATACAATCAAAAACTTAGCCCACCCCTAAGGATGGCTTCAACAAAGCAACCAGCCACATGCTACGGAAGTTCTCACAACACCCCACTAATAAATGCCGGAATGCCATGGGAAATCCGGGAGCATATGATGGGCCACAAGTTAAAGGATAGGGTTCGTGAGGCATACTTCCTAGCTGACCCTGAAGAGTTAAAAAAGGTTTACCTAAGATATATAGAACACCTATCAGTCAAAGACTCCACGGCAGGAAAATATTCACTAGATGAAATCCGGGAACTACAAAGACAGCTATTAGAGATGAAAAAAGAGTTGAAAGAGTTGAAGGGCGAGGTTTAGCAGAGGCTTATTTTTTTGATTGAGAAGATTAAATTGGTTTAATCATTTGGATTTTGTTTAATAACTAATGTATTTTCTATTATATTGTACGCAATTTTAAATGCAGGATCAAAATCAATATAAATAATCATTTTTTCTCCTTTATTATTGTCGTCTATGAATATGTATGCTCCAATAGCTCCAGCATCTGAATATAATGCTGCTTTTTGTTTTCCTATTGTCGTATTTGTATTTGAAACCGTAATCATGCCTTCAATATTTTTTTCGGTAGTGGTAGTACTGGTTATTTCACCTACTAACTCATCATCATCATAAAACATCACATCAAGTTTAGTATCAGTAGATTTGTCCTCAATTTTTAGATCTCCCCTTTTTGTGAAACTTAAAAATTTATTTTCAAATAAACTATATTCTGAATAGTAGGTGTTAATTGTTGGGCTTGCTGTGTTGGTAGAATTGGTTGATTTCTTGTTATTTACTCTTTTTTCTGCTTTCAGTATTTCTTTATCAATATCTTCGCTTTTATTTATTTCAAAAATTCTAAACTCTGATAAAAAAGCAGTTAATCCAAAGAAATGCAGATTATATCTAATAAACACTTTTTTTAATACATATTTACGTGTTTTTGAGTCTTTAATTACAGCTCTCAGCCGTAAATAAAATGTATCATATTCAATATACAGTGCCAAAGCATAGATGTAAGGCATTAATGTAATTGTTAAAATGGCGGGTAATATATAAGTAATTCCAGTATTTATGTTTAGAAATCCGTTAGGATTTATAAAAAGATTATATATAAAGTTTAAAATTAAATAAATCACTAAGATTGAGAATACAATGCTAAAAAACTTTTCCGCAGGTTTATATTTTTCATCAGTCTTAGAAACAGCTATTAACAATGCAATAACTACTAATACAGATATAAATATCAATTCAATAGTAATATTAAAAGTGTAAAAATTAATAAACAAAAACCCAAGAATAGATGATAATGTGATAAATTTAATCGCATTATTTCTAAAAAAATTTTCATATTTCTTGTTTATATCGTTTGCTTTGAAAAATAAGGGTATTGCCCCAACCAAAAACCAAAAAATCGCATCTTTAATTAGATTTACATTAAATAGCCCTATAAGATATAATAAATATAAAATTAATAGTATATACATAGTCATTCCGATAAATGGAATTATCAGCTTAATTGCAAAAAATGCCCTTAAAACATCAAAAGCGGCTTTTCTTGTGCTTTTAATATAAAATATGAAAAATAAAAATACAATCAACAATATTATAATTGCCATTTCCCTAGTATTCAAAGAGTTAACAACGGAGTTTATCAATTCTATTAAATTCATTAAATCATCTATAAAATTTTTATTAACATACGAAGTTCAGTACTTAAGTTTCATACTATCTGGTTGTTAATGTAATTTAAATACTTATTAAGTTTACATGAAGAATAAATTCTAGTTTCATAATTCCTCCCTTCAACAAATCAACTTAATAATTTTCATAAAATAATGATTCAACACCAAAACTCAAAACTCCTTCTAATCATTTTATTCTCCGAATAAAATACAAACAAAAACTTAGCCCATCCCTAACTATTTATTTATTCTTCTCAAAAATAATACATAAAAATTTCGGAGTTTTTACTTAGACTAAGTATTAATCTTTTGATAGACTAAGAATAAAGGCGTAATACCAAAGATTTATATATAATCAAAAGTGACAATTAATGATAATTATAAATAATGGTAAATTATAACTAATATCAGATTATTTCATATTAAATATATTATCAGATTACGGTGATCACCATGCTCACATCAGTTCAGAAAGAAATATTACAGAGTCTCGTAAATTTATACCGCAATTCCGAAGGCAGATCTGTTAAAGGGGAGGAAATAGCGGAATTAATGAAGCGTAACCCCGGAACCATCCGTAATCAGATGCAATCTCTTCGTAGTTTAGGGCTGGTAAAAGGTGTGCCTGGACCAAGAGGAGGGTATAAACCAACTATTAAAGCTTACCATACCTTAAATATTCAGGATACAGATAAAAAGAGCCAGGTACCCATATACAAATCAGGGGAACTTGTAAAGGATATTACGGTGGCCAAAATAGAATTCACCAGCATTCCTCACCCTGGAGAATGTGAAGCAGCCATCAAAGCAGTGGGAAACATCAAAACCCTGGATCTGGGAGATAAAATACGAGTGGGCCCCACACCAGTAAATAAACTGGTAGTAGATGGAGTGGTGGTTGGTAGGGATGACATGGATAGCATTATCCTTCTGGACACCACTGCAATTCGAAGTATCCCTAAAAAAAGAGTAATAGAAGTGGCAACACCAAATCTAATAACTCTAGATGGATTAAGCACTATCAGAGATGCGGCTCGGGTTTTATCCACCAAAAGCATTGAGGGTGCACCGGTAATGGATGATGGGGAAATCATGGGAATGGTAACGTTATCTGATATCAGCAGGGCCCTGGCAGAGTCACGGGAAGAAATGAAAGTGGTGGATATAATGACCAAAAACACCATCACCATCAACGAGGATGTGATGATCGCCGATGCCATTGAAATCATGAATAAAAACCATATCGGCCGCTTAATAGTAGTTGATCCGGCAGGAAACGCACGTGGAATAGTCACCCGCACAGACCTTCTAGATAAAATTGCTGGATTAAAATAATATTTTCTTAAAATAATCCTTGTTGTTGGTTAATTGATGTTTGGGTTAATGAGTGAAAATTTAACCCTGAAAAATTACTATTTACATCAAAAAGTTGTGGATATTATTTCTTCAAAGTTTTAGTACATATTTTAATGTTTTTCACATTTCCCTTTCAAAAACTAATTTTAAATAAAGCATTAAATAAACTAAAAACAACACCATATTTTTTGTTGTTCCATTCAGACTAACTTTTAATAGATCTACTCTTACAGATCTACTTTTATCATACAATCAATGGGTATATGACAAAATAGCTTATTCAAATGGACATATAATCAAATAGCTATTCAAACAGGTATATATAATTAAATAAGCTTATTCAAATGGATATATAATCAAATAACTTATTTCAAACAGGTATATAAATTAAATAGCCTATAAAATAGGGAAATAATCAGAATATAGGAAGTGCAGAAACTGAAGATTCAACACATGAAAGTAGAACCTGGAATGACCACCCTCCAGCTAATGGAAGAAATGGGGAAAAGCGGAGTTCTAGGGGCAGGTCGACTTTACAGGGCTACAAAACTCCTGGCAGAACTTATCAGTGATGAGGAAACCACGGTCTTCCTGAGCATTGCCGGACCAATGGTCCCTGGGGGCCTTAGAAAAATCATCCGGGATCTGGTAGCTGATGGGTATGTAGATGTTCTTATAAGCAGTGGAGCCAACCTCACCCATGACCTCTTGGAGTCATTTGGAGGTTCACACTACCGTGACCATAATGAAACTGATGAAGAACTTTGCCAAATGGGTATGGGTCGTATTGGAGACATATACACAAAATCAGAAGATTTTGAAGTTTTTGAAAAAAATATTAACACCATCTTAAGCGACATTGCCGATAAAGAGAATCATATGAATATCCGGCAGTTTTTAACCGAGATCGGGAACCATATCCAGGATCCTGAATCCATAATTCACACGGCAACCGAGAAAAACGTGCCAATCTTCGCACCGGGTATTATTGACTGTATGCTTGGACTGCAACTGTGGATGTTCACCCAGGAAAACCAGCTAACCCTGGATGCAGCCGGAGACATGAGCGAACTATCAGACATAGTCTACGGATCCAAAAAGGTAGCCACCGTAATCCTGGGCGGAGGACTGCCAAAACATTACGCCCTGGCCTCAAACATACTAACCGGTGGAGTGGACGCAGCTATACAGGTAACCCTGGACCGCAGTGAAGCAGGAAGTCTAAGTGGGGCACCACTCGAAGAAGCTAAATCATGGGCCAAGGCCAAATGTGAATCCAAACTGGTAACCGTGATTGGAGACGCCACCATAATCTTCCCTATGATGGTGGCTGGGGCCCTGGAATTAATAGAAAAAAATGATTAAGAAAGGTAGTAATGAATAAAATAAGATAAATTGTGATTGACAAATGGATAATAATGATCAATTGTGATTAGTACAATTAAGGAGTTTTAAAAGTCATGTTTTTAGAGGCATTTCTCTACATATTATCCGGATTTTTCATGAAATTCTCTGACGATGCCCTGGATGTGGAGAACAACACTATTCTGGGTATTCTCGGTGGAGTAATCTGTGTTATAGGAATTGGATATTTATCAGTGAACTTCACTGATGCTGCCACTATATTCCTGGCCATACTACTGGGTACCATACTTTCTGGTAAAGTGGATAAATTGGGTCATCTGGTCACTTTAGCAATCTTCCTGGCAATTCTGGCCATCTTTGGAATGCCCTATGTTGGATTGGGGGCATTGATTGTATGCACCATTGCCGCCTGGATTGATGAAGTGGGCAATGATAGAGAAAGTTTAAAAGGAGTAAAAATTGTAGAAAAATTCTTCAACTATCGTTGTGCACTTAAAATAGCAGTTTTAATACTGGCTGTTCTGGGAGGTCTGCAGATGATCTACCCCCAGATTCAAATTCCCGGAATGAACTTTTTCCAACCAGTAACCTTTATATATTTCCTGCTCTTTGATATTGCCTATGAAATGGCAGGTTTAAAGTTCAATAGAATCTATGATGGACTCAAGGACCTCTACAGGGTCAGGGGCTAGGTATATACTCCTGCCAATAATCAGGGCATCCGCAAATTCAAGGGTATCTTTAGGATCTCCTCCCTGAACACCCACTCCAGGGGATATCAGGAATGAATCTTTACCTATAATTTCCCTAATTTTTTCCAACCGATCCAGACGGGTGGAAGGACCAACATAATTACTGATACCCATTTCCACACCCATACGGGCTATGTCCATGGAAACTGGCTGCAGGAACTGGGATGCCCCGGGGTGTGACATTTCAGTGAGTAGAAAGATCTCCTTACCCTGCCTGTTGGCAGAATCAAGGCAGCTGGCTGCACTGTCACGTCCCACAAAACCATGCACGATAATGGCATCGGCACCAGCCTGGAAGGTAACATCAGCAATCTTCTCATTGGTGGCAGGTATGTCCGCCACCTTAAAATCACAGATAACCCTACAACCATACTCTTCTTTAATCCGAGTCACAGATTCCAATCCCTCGGCTAACACCAGGGGATAACCAATCTTAACCGTGTCCAGGTAATCGGAAACATTATCCATCAATTCCATGGCTTTTCCCATGCTGGGAACATCCATGGCCAGGATTATCTTGTTTTTAACCTCCATGGGAGTAGTATGTTTTTGGTCTTTAAATTATTTTGTGTGGTATGGATCCTGGGAATGTTCTATTGGAATTGACACTTTTTGAGTTAAATAACTCATTTTATGCTTTAATAACACAATTTATGGTTAAATGGCACAATTTGTGAAACTGTTTATTCAATACTGAAACAATGTATTTATTGGTTACTTCATCCCCAATGTTAGTATTCAATCATACTCCAATAACATTACTAACCTCCAAAATTAATCAAAATAGGCCCAGAATTTAACATACCTTTATAAGCTCCCAAATCAATATAAAGTCAGCCATTTTTAATGGCAAATTTGGAAGTGAATATAAATGTTTGGAAATAGTTACGGAAGAGATGAAAGGGAAAATTCCTCCCCCATCAGTGAAGGGGAAGAATACGATGTTAAAATTGAAGATTTAGGTAGAGATGGTGACGGCATTACCCGTATTGAAGGTTTTGTTGTTTTCGTTTCAGGAGCTAAAGTCGGAGATGAAGTTAAAATTAAAGTTAACTCTGTTCGGAGAAATTTTGGTTTTGCAGAAGTAGTAGAATAAACTAGACGTAAATTCTTGAAGCGAAATAAAATCAATTTTATTAGTTTTTTAAGAATTCACATTTTTAAAAGCCAATTTAAGGCAAATTATTTGGAAGTGAATATATATGTTCGGAAGTAATTACGGAAGAGATGAAAGGGAAAATTCTGCTCCTATTAATGAAGGGGAAGAATACGATGTTAAAATTGAAGATTTAGGTAGAGATGGTGACGGCATTACCCGTATTGAAGGTTTTGTTGTTTTCGTTTCAGGAGCTAAAGTCGGTGACGAAGTTAAAATTAGAGTCAACTCCGTCCGCAGGAACTTCGGCTTCGCAGAAGTAGTCGAATAAGTAACTTATTCATACAAATCTTCTAAAATTCAGAGAAAGGGAATAAAATCCAATTTTATTCCTTTTTGAATTATTTTTTCTTAAATTTATACTAGTTTTAAATCCATTATTTTTAACTCATTAAAATTCTTATTATTCTCAAAACCTATTAGAATTCTTATTATTCTCAAAAATTGTTTTTATCTGCTGAATAAACTTTTTGAAATAGATTTTAACAAATTTTATAAAATAAATCAATTAATCATTTTTCATTCAGTTCATGGGGATTAGTATTTGCCTGTATTCAGATTTTATCATAATTTTGTCAAATTTATCAAATTTTATTAGTTTTTATAGAGCGTAGATTCTAGAATACGCTGAAATTGGTATTAATAGGGGTGAAATTGGGACAAATTTGGGAAAATTCATTTAAGTGATCAAGGTGTATTTAGTTATTGTGTGGTGTTTCTTTTAACACTGCACGCCCCCCCCCCC
>AMGN01000092.1 GCA_000309865.1 Methanobacterium sp. Maddingley MBC34
GTTCCTACGACTGAGAATGCGTCCATGAGTTCGTCGGTAACAGCTCCGATTGCTCCACCGAAGTCACCTTTACCTAAGAATGCACCGAATTTAGCTCCTGTGTCAGGTGCTAGTCCGTGTCTTTCGAAGACTGGTGGTGGGGATCCGGCTGCGATGAAGGCTACAACGATTTTTGCTGCGCCTAATGCTTTACCAGCGTCATCATCTATGGAACAGCAAGTGTATGCTGCAACGTCCACGTCAGAGATGGATTTACCTTCTGCTGCTGCTCCTTCTTTTATGAGAGGTACAGCTGCTTCAAAGTCTTTTGGGTTTGATGCGTTAATTAATGCACCGTCTGAGAATCCTCCAGCGGTTTTGAGCATCATTGGTCCTTGAGCTCCCATGTAAATTGGGATTTTTTCTTGGACTGCTTTGGTTCCCATTAGGTTTGCTCCGCTTTCGGTTTTTCCGCCGGACATTAGAGTGCTCATCATGACGATTGCGTCTTTGATGGTGGACAC
>AMGN01000093.1 GCA_000309865.1 Methanobacterium sp. Maddingley MBC34
TGATGAGGTTGGCGTAGAACTTCTGGGTGCCATCCATCAGTACATGTTCTGGTATTTCATGGTCAAACCTCTGAGGGTAGCATATGTGCTGTCCAAATGCATCGTTGGGGAAGAGTATTCCTTGTTCCACCAGGAGGGTGAACATGCTGTCTGGCCAGTGCAGTAAGAATGCATCTAAAAATGCCAGTGTTTTTCCGCCCAGTTCCAGTGCATCACCGGTTCCCACCTCAATGAAGTTAGCACCTTCAAGTGCAGGGAAATGTTTCAGTAACCCTTTAACTGCAATTTCTGTGCAGTAAATTGGTGCTTCCGGGAATCTGCGGTGTAATTCCGGTAAAACTCCACTGTGGTCTTTTTCAACGTGGTTCTGAACTATCACGTCAAGGTTAACTTCTTTGCCTTCTTTTTCAAATGCATCTTCCACCCGGGCCATGAGCTCCTGATAGTTGCCAGGGTAGGCATTGTCAATTAAAGCCACTTTGTCGT
>AMGN01000094.1 GCA_000309865.1 Methanobacterium sp. Maddingley MBC34
GTACGTAGATGTCAGAGCTGATGTTGTAGGTTTCGGTTTGCACGTTTCCCTGGTTTCCGGCTGCGTCTATTGCCATGAATTTTAGGGTGGTTGTGGTGCTGATGTTGATTGGTCCTGTGTATTGGGTGCTGTTGTTGGTGGGTTCTGTTCCGTCGTTGGTGTAGTAGATTGTTGTTGTGCTTTCATCTTCTGCAGTTAAAGTCACGGTTTGTGCTGTGTTGTAGTTTCCCCCAACTGGGTTCGCGGTTACTGTGGGTGGTGTGCTGTCGATGACTGTGATGTAATCGATTTGTGTTATGTTGTTGTCGCCGCCTGGTCCGGTTACTGTTAGGGTTACTGTGTAAGTTCCTGAGGTGTTGTAGGTGTAGGTTGGGTTTTGTTCTGTACTATCCGTCACTCCGTCACCATTAAAGTCCCAACTCCAACTGGTTATGTTGCCAGTGGATGTGTCGGTGAACTGTACTGTTAGTGGATCCAATCCATTGGTAGTGTTTGCGG
>AMGN01000095.1 GCA_000309865.1 Methanobacterium sp. Maddingley MBC34
AGGACAACCTATTATTATAATGCCTGAGGGCTCTTCAAGAGTTTTAGGAAGAGATGCTCAGAGAATGAACATATTAGCAGGAAAAGTCTTAGCAGAAACCGTTAGGACCACTTTAGGTCCCAAGGGAATGGACAAAATGCTCGTAGATGGATTAGGTGACATCGTAGTAACCAACGACGGAGTAACCATCCTCAAAGAAATGGACATTGAGCACCCTGCAGCAAAAATGCTGGTGGAAGTAGCCAAAACCC
>AMGN01000096.1 GCA_000309865.1 Methanobacterium sp. Maddingley MBC34
ATATCTTATCCCTTCACTAGCTATCACTCAGTGATACTAGCTGCACGTACAAATGAATTTGAAAATGAGGTATGGACCCACCGGGATTTGAACCCGGGGCCTCCGCCTTGCAAGGGCGGCGCTCTCCCAGTCTGAGCTACGGGCCCACAATGAATGCTGGTACAATAACAATTATTGGTAGATATGATATGGTGTTTAGCTGCACAACAAAAACAAGGATAAATCTCCATTCTACATTTTTTTTATGTTTAAGGAGGTGATCCAGCCGCAGGTTCCCCTACGGCTACCTTGTTACGACTTCGCCCTCCTCAAAGAACCCAGATTCGACCATAACCAACAAAGACTATGGCCTCATCCAAACCCTTTTTGGGTGGCGTGACGGGCGGT
>AMGN01000097.1 GCA_000309865.1 Methanobacterium sp. Maddingley MBC34
AAAGGGAAACAGGTTAATATTCCTGTACAGCAGTGGTACGTGGCGACGCTATGTCTAATTTCTGACGCTTTGAGGTAGGCCTTGTGGGATTGTCGTCCCATTTAATTGTTTAAGCCTGGGGAGAGCTGTAATAGCGAGAACCATGGTGTAGACTTGAATTAGCCGTCTGTATGGATGGTTTGGCTGATCCATGGAGTCCATGAAAAGGGAATTAGATTTGAATCCATTGTTTCCGTA
>AMGN01000098.1 GCA_000309865.1 Methanobacterium sp. Maddingley MBC34
GTGTATAGTATGTGCCACTAATTAGGCGTGGGCTGGAGTGCGAAAATATCGCTCTATGAAAGCTGCATTTTCCATTGGTGGCTAAATATATGAGGGCCTAAAACTTTGCGACAAGCAAACAGCGTTTAGGTTTGATGTTGGTACAATACCAAAATATTTGGTAGTATGTGGTGATATTTAGTTTGCATATTCAAACTGGATATTTCTCCTTTTTTACTTTTCCAAAAATACATATTTTCCCAAAATAAATGACTTATATTTAGGCAATCCGCCTTTCAAACAAATCCGTTTGATCCTGGCGGAGGCCACTGCTATTGGGTTTCGATTAAGCCATGCAAGTTGAACGATCCTTTCGGGGGTCGTGGCATACGGCTCAGTAACACGTGGATAACCTAACCTTAGGACTGGGATAACCCTGGGAAACTGGGGATAATACCGGATATGT
>AMGN01000099.1 GCA_000309865.1 Methanobacterium sp. Maddingley MBC34
TACGGAAACAATGGATTCAAATCTAATTCCCTTTTCATGGGCTCCATGGATCAGCACGAACCATCCATAAGGACGGCTAATTCAAGTCTACACCATGGTTCTCGCTGTTACAGCTCTTCCCAGGCTTAAACAATTAAATGGGACGATAATCCCACACGGCCTACCTCGAAGCGTTAGAAATTAGACATAGCGTTGCCGCGTACCACTGCTGTACAGGAATATTAACCTGTTTCCCTTT
>AMGN01000100.1 GCA_000309865.1 Methanobacterium sp. Maddingley MBC34
AAAGGGAGGGGTCAAATTAAGGGGGGATCCCCTCACAAATATATGAGGGGACGAATGGGGTAAACATAAAATTACATACATAGAACAATCTAAGATCGATAATTCAAAATCCAAAAAAAATGGAAATCCAATTATTCAAATTCTAAATACATAATACACTCTATGCCTAAATAAAAACTCTTATACTTAATGGATAAACATAAATGGCCGGCAGCGCTATGAGCTTCCCATAGACTCTCATCCACAGTACAACAACAAAACGCAGGAGGACTTCACTTCTGGGATCGAAACGAGACCAGGTATGGCCCCTCCGCTATGGCCGCCGAACCAAATCAAATTAACATATGAAACGGAC
>AMGN01000101.1 GCA_000309865.1 Methanobacterium sp. Maddingley MBC34
CTAGTATCACTGAGTGATAGCTAGTGAAGGGATAAGATATACAGTTCGTGTATATTGATGTTATCCGTGCATAAGTAACCCTACTGGCATTAACTGATTAGAATAAGCAGTTATATATAGAATTGTGCATTAGATTTAGTTTGAAATTAATGCTACTTAAACCATCTGGGGGATGGCTTGGCTTGAGTCGCTGAAGAGGGTCGCGGCAAGCAGCGATATTGCCTGGGCGAGGAGCATGCATCTTTTGAACCCAGGATTACCTAATGGGACTTCCCATTTCCTTCTTTGGAGATGCTCCTTTTTGGAGCGGGAACCTGCCGAATTGAAACATCTTAGTAGGCAGAGGAAAAGAAAGCAAA
>AMGN01000102.1 GCA_000309865.1 Methanobacterium sp. Maddingley MBC34
GAACCCTAGTCAAATCCACTCAGATTACGTTTACGGGGCTATCACCCTCTACGGCCAAAGTCTTTCCAGTACTATTTCAACTTCTCCAAGACGGATTCTTAACAGGGGCCTATAAACCACATCTTCACTCCTATTACTAGGAGGAATTCAGTTTGTCCTTACAGCCGTTTTCGCTCGACGTTACTAACGGCATCGCAATTTGCTTTCTTTTCCTCTGCCTACTAAGATGTTTCAATTC
>AMGN01000103.1 GCA_000309865.1 Methanobacterium sp. Maddingley MBC34
AGGACAACCTATTATTATAATGCCTGAGGGCTCTTCAAGACTTTTAGGACGAGATGCTCAAAGAATGAATATAATGGCTGGGAAGGTGCTGGCTGAGACTGTTAGAACTACTCTAGGTCCCAAAGGAATGGACAAGATGTTGGTGGATGGTATGGGTGACATCGTAGTAACCAACGATGGAGTAACCATCCTCAAAGAAATGGACATCGAACACCCTGCAGCAAAAATGCTGGTGGAAGTAGCCAAAACTC
>AMGN01000104.1 GCA_000309865.1 Methanobacterium sp. Maddingley MBC34
GTTTTGAGCATCTGCGTAGGAATATTCCTTCTTCTCAGTTGGGTTGTATGGGTCGTAACCGGTAGCTACGATGATGGTACCCACGTCGATTTCGATACGTTCTGTTTTTTGGTCGTGGTCAATTGCTCCGTTACCACAGGCCTGATCACAGAGTTTACAATCGATACAGTAATCTTTGTCAATTCTGGCCACCAGAGGCACAG